>JAPKCQ010000299.1 GCA_026421165.1 Lewinella sp.
TTCTCAGCATTCCGAATTTCATCCGCATCAGAAATGCCATCGTTGTCAGAATCCAGGTCAAGGGAATTCGGTATACCGTCACCATCTACATCATCAAAAGTTTGTTCTGTTGGTGTTCCCGTAGATGGGTGGGGGATAGTAATGGTTAAGTCTTCGTCATCGTCATTGATCCCATCATTATCATCATCAGCATCATCAACGTTTGGCACCCCATCATTATCCAAATCCGGGTCATTTTGATTGGGGATGCCATCATTATCAATATCAGGATCGTTTGCGTTAGGATTCCCATCATTATCGATGTCGTCATCATTTACATTGAGGATACCGTCATTATCGATGTCAGGATCATCCCCATTAAGAACGCCATTTCCATTTACGTCACCGTCACTCCCATTAGGCACCCCGTCGCCATCCATATCCGGGTCCTCATTGTTAGGCACCCCGTCGCCATCAATATCAGGGTCTTCAGAATTGGGCAGTCCGTCACCGTCCATATCCGAGTTCAAGTTTGGATTCTGATTGTTCAGCACTCCGTCGCCATCAATATCATCATCTATACTATTGGGAATCCCATCTCCATCTGTATCGGGAGGGACCGTGGTCGTAGCGCCAGCCTTTATTCCCTTAAGTGCGTTCAACGCGCCTTTAGCTTCCTGGTTCCCTGCGGGTGATACAGGCCCAACTTGGCCAATAAGCTTACCTACGGACAATGCCAAGAACAGGATCAGCAGTAAACTTAAATGCTTCATAATAAAAGAGTTTACGGCTACTGTCTACACTGGCGGTGACAGCCATCCAAGAGTAGAGCCTATTACGCTGCGCAATATAGATGAAAACATATTAGCCTCCTAAAAAAAAATGCGAAACCCATTTTATGGCGTCTAAACACTATTAATGCGCTACACCCTGTCTGAGATAAGGCCGACAGCCATGGATAGCCGAGACAGCAATATATTTATCATCTCCCATCAACACCCCAAATACTAACGAACTAGCAGGCCAGCGAACTACCTTAGCGCCCATGAAAACAGTAACCCTCCAAAAAGGCAAAGACGGAGCCATCCGCCGCCGTAACCCCTGGGTATTTTCCGGTGCAATCAAGCGCGAGGAAGACGGCATTGAAGATGGTGACCTCGTCGCCGTAGAGGCCATTAATGGAGACCGCCTCGGCTACGGGCACTATCAGAGCGGTGGTATTCGGGTACGGTTGCTGGCTTTCGGTGAGGACGAATTACCAATCGACGAGATATTTCGCGACAAACTGAGCCAGGCCCTCGACCTGCGCAAGCAACTCGGTTTAGCGGACGATCCGCTAACGAACGCCTACCGCATCGTCCACGCCGCCGGCGACGGGCTACCCGGCTTGATTGTGGACCGCTACGCCTCCGTAGCCGTCATCCAGTGCCACGGCATTGGTATGTTCCGGCAGCGCCAGCTGATCGCCGAGTTACTTATGGAATTGATGGGCGATGAAATCACTACCGTCTACGATAAAAGTGCCAAAGCCCTCCCGGATCGTTATCCCGCTGAAGACGGTGTTTTGATGGGCGACAAGCTTACCGAAGTCGTCATCCTGGAGAACGGTCGCCGTTTCCGGGTAGACATCGCCGACGGGCAGAAGACTGGCTTCTTTCTCGACCAGCGGGATAACCGCTGGCTGCTCGGCAGCTACGCCAAGGGCAAACGGGTACTCAATACCTTCTGCTATACCGGTGGCTTCTCCGTGTACGCTTTATTGGGCGACGGTGCGCAGGTGCAAAGTGTGGACCTGAGCGGCAGTGCGATCGACCTTACCAACGACAACGTCGCCCGCAACGGCGACTTCTCCTCCCAGCACGAAGCCTACGCCGCCGACGTGATGGAATGGCTTAAAGAACACGCCGCAGATGACCCTTACGATATCATCGTCGTCGATCCCCCAGCCTTCGCCAAAAACAAGCACAAACGGCACAACGCCGTCCAAGCCTATAAACGACTCAACGCCCGGGCGATGAAAGCCATCAAGCCAGGCGGTCTACTCTTCACCTTCAGCTGTAGCCGGGTCGTAGAGCGGCAGTTGTTTTACGACACCATCGTCGCTGCCGGCCTCGAAGCAGGGCGGAACTGTCGGGTACTCCACCACCTCAGCCAGGGCCCTGACCATCCGGTGGACCTCTACCATCAGGAAGGGGAGTACCTTAAGGGACTTGTACTGCGGGTGGATTAGCCTGCTACTATTTTCAGTAAAGCATAATGTTCATTATGTTCGCAACTAAAAGATAGGAACTTTGTTTGTATTGAAAGATTGTCTTCTCTTACTATTAAAAAATAAAACACGTATAGTTTAAACGATACCTTCAAAGGGGTTTTCCTTCTGATTGGTCGGGGAGTTGGTTTGAATCAAACCTACAATTTACTCGTGCGTGTATTAAGTGAGTGAGTATGAATGCATCCCGTTCCGAAACTTTTCAAAATTGGTTTTTCAGACAGTTGGAACAACAGTTCGACAAGCGTGGAAAGATGGTAAACACCGTCTGTAGTACCCTCAACCTTGGCCGCGACGCAGTGTATCGACGTTTACGCGGAGATACCTCCCTTACGGCCGATGAGCTACTGACGCTAGCGCGAAAGTTCAACATCCAATTAGACGACGAGCAAACATCCCCCGCTCAACAGCAAAAAATAGAATACCCCAACGGTCTCAACCAAGTAGTCAGCGAATTGGAATACTACCAACGGTTGGAAGAACAGTGCATGAGGATGCTCAAGCTCCCAAATCTTGAAATCGATTATGCTTCTCCAGAGCTCCCGCTTTACTACGAGTTTTTCACCCCTACCCTGCTCGCCTTTAAGACTTATGTTTACGGACTTACTTCGTGGAACTTTGAGAAATGGAAAGGTGTCAACTTCCGCCCGGAACTGATTGACCCCAAGGTCTTCGAGATTACAGAGCGCCTCATACCATTACTCTTTAAAATTCCCGGCCGCGATCTATGGTCAGTAGGCATGCTTGGTATTAACCTCCGGCAGATTGAGCACGCCGTAGAAGTTGGCCAACTCAACGACCCCGAACTGATCGCCAAAATGTTCGAAGAAGTTGAACAGATTATCGAACACATGCACCGCATGATCATCCACAAGAAAAAATTCCCCCCGGGCAGAGAGCCCCGTGAAGACGATCCCGAATTCCGTGTCTATCACAATGAGTTGACAAACACCGATAACGTTCTCATCGTAAAGTCGACGGCTCAATCGTGCGTGCTTGCTACATTCGTTAATCCCAACTACCTTGTCAGCACGGATGAACTCATTCAGGCCCAGATGGAAACCTGGTTTGATAATTTGGTGGACAGCTCCAACGTACTGAATTATACCGCCAGTCAGTACTGCCTCCAATATTTCGTTCGTCTCCGCCGGGCAGCAAAAGCGACGGAAAACCGGGTAGCTATACTTATCGGTTGAAAATTTAGTAAAAAAATACTCATATAGGCTTAATAAATATGTTTTAAAACAGAAAGGTGCACAGAACGCGCAAACGTTACGTTAACAACAGGCTACATTTGTATAAAGGGGACGTACATGGTATATTTGTATCACCAAAATTTCCTTCAACTAAGAATTAGGTTTATTTTTCATGAGAGACGCTGTGGACAACACAGTCGTATAACAGGACCCAGGCGCGATACGTCTGGGCCTTTTTTTTTCCCAGAACCACTCTCCCAATTAGGCCTTTTTTGTACAAATGGACTGCCTTTCAGCTTAAGAAAAACACCTACTAGCGAAAATTCGCTAATATAATTGCAGCATCTCTTGACCGCCCGGCCGCCAATCCTTAACTTCGCAGCGAAAATTCGCTAAACCCAATTAAATCCCCGACCATGTCAGCAATTGCCGAACAGCTAAAAGTTCTCAAAGGCGGTGAATTCCTCATCGCCGACGCCACGCCGGAAACTACCTTCACCCCCGAAGACTTCAACGAGGAGCAGGTGATGGTAAAACAAATGGTGGAAGACTTCATCCAGCAAGACATCATACCTAATCTCGACAACATCGAGAAGCAGAAAGACGGAATCGCCCCGAGACTGCTCGACAAGATGGCCGAACTCGGCCTGCTCGGCAGCCACATGCCGGAACAATACGGTGGACTGGAAATGGACACCAACACGAATACCCTCATTTGCGACGTAATGGGCGGCAGTTCCGGTTCCTTTACCGTCTCTTTTGCGGCCCATACCGGCATCGGCATGTTGCCCATCCTGTACTATGGTACGGAGGCCCAGAAAAAAGAGTGGCTGCCCCGCCTCATCACCGGCGAGTTGAAAGCAGCTTACTGCCTTACCGAACCCGGCTCGGGATCCGACGCCACCAGCGCGAAGACGACGGCCATGCGTGATGGTGACGAGTGGGTGCTCAACGGCCAGAAAATGTGGATCTCTAACGCCGGTTTTGCCGACGTATTCATCGTTTTCGCTCAGGCCAACGGCGACAAATTCACCGGCTTCATCGTCCCGTCCAACCTACCCGGTGTTACGCTGGGTGCAGAAGAAGAGAAACTCGGCATCAAGGGTAGCTCCACCCGCCAGGTATTCTTTGAAAACTGTCGCATCCCCGCTGACGCCTTCCTCGGAGAGATCGGTAAGGGTCACCTCATCGCCTTCAACGTGCTCAACGTTGGTCGCTTCAAGTTACACGCACTCAGTGTCGGTGGTTCAAGAGCCAGCCTGGGCATAGGTATTCGCTACGCCAACGAGCGCATCCAATTCAATCAGCCAATCGCCAACTTCGGCGCCATCAAGTACAAGATTGGTGAGGCCGCCATCAAAATATTTACGGGCGAATCTTCCCTGTACCGCGTGAGCCAGTTCATTCAGGATGCCAACGAAAGCCATAAAGCTGACGGAAAATCCTACGCCGAGGCCAAGCGCCTCAGCGCCGAAGAGTACGCTATCGAGTGTGCCCTCTTGAAGTTCATCGGTTCAGAATTACTGGACTATACCGTAGACGAAGTCCTCCAGATCCACGGCGGCATGGGCTACAGCGAAGAGACCCTCGCCCCACGGATGTACCGCGACGCGCGCATCAACCGCATCTACGAAGGCACCAACGAGATTAATCGCCTGCTCAGCGTCTCCCAGCTTATGCGCCGAGCGATGAAGGGTTCGCTCGACATCGTTTCCCCAGCCTGGGCCGTCCAGAAGGAACTTACTACCCCAGCCGACACCAGCATTCCCGAAGGAACATACGGTTCGGAAATCAAAGCCGTGGCCAACTTTAAGAAGGCCATCCTGATGGTAGTAGGTGCCGCAGCCAAAGGCCAGATGGACGGTAAACTCGACCTCAAAGAATCCCAAGAGATCGTGATGAACGTCTCCGATATGCTGGCCGACCTGCTCAATGCGGAGTCTACCCTGCTCCGTCTCCAGAAGTTACGCCAAACCGGCAAAGCGACGCAGCCGCAGGAAGTGTTAGATGCAGTGCTCCAGGTTTACATCCACGACGCCAACGCGCGCATCGCTAAGAACGGCCTCGACGCCGTGGCCAGCTTCGCCGAGGGTGATCTGCTGGATACTTTCGTGGCCGGCATCCGCCGCTTCACGCAATACCCTCCGCGTAACGTCGCTAAACTGCGCCGTATTGTCGCTGATCATTGCATCAAAGCCAATAAGTACGCGCTTTAAAA
>JAPKCQ010000300.1 GCA_026421165.1 Lewinella sp.
GCCGGGAATTTTTAACCGGTGTCTTGGACAACCTGCTGAAGTCACTCGGTACGGATGGCCTCGTTTAAGCTGGTCGATGCACACTTCCGTGTGCATCGACTAGTTTACTTCTACAGCGACGCAACCAAGGCGTGCAAATCAGCCTTCTCCGGCATCCGCCCGGCGTTCATCAGTTCGCCAATGGCGGCAACGTCTTTATCGCGCTTGACGCCGAGGGCCGCCTGGCAATGATCGCCCTTGAGGTAGAAGGCAATGAACGGGCCTTCGCCGGGAGTACCGTCAAAAACAATGTCGTCGTAATCGGTGGCATGGCCGACGCAGCGGATGTTAGTTCCCTGCTGGTTGCTCCAGAAAAACGGTACCATCGTATAGGGCTCACCGCCTCCGGCCATATTCCTACCCGCAACCTTACCCTGCTGGGCAGCCACCTTCCAGTGCTCAATGCGGACGGAGCCTTCGCGGTCCGGGTAGTGAGCAATGTCACCGGCTGCCCAAACGTTACCGACCTTGGCTTCGAGGTGGTTATTTACGTCCAGACCGCCGTCTTTCGCAGCGGCCAGGCCCGTCAGGTAGCTGGTTTCAGGCACGACGCCGATACCAACCACTACAACCTCAGCGCTAATTTTATCGCCATTGTCCAGCTCAACACCCGTTACTTTCCGGTCGCCGATGATCTCTTTAACCTTGCGGCCTAGGCGAAATTTCACCCCACTCTCTTCGTGCAGGCTTTGTACCCAGTCGCCTATTTTCTTACCGAAAGGACCTTTGAACAGCGTTTCCTCCGGAGCGACAACCGTGATGTCGCCCCCCTGCTTACCCAGGCTCATGGCGGCTTCTAACCCGATAAAACTACCGCCGATAATGACGACTTTAGTTCCCTTGCTTACCTTTTCCCGGACAACTTCAGCATCGGAGGCCCGGCGCATCAGGTGAACATCATGGAGCGCACTACCCGGTAGGTCGAGTTGTCGGGGGGTACCACCCGTGGCAAGCAGCACTTTATTATAGGTGAGTACGTCGCCACCAAGAATGGTGATCGTTTTATTCTCCACATTGACTTCCGAGACGACGGTGCTCGCGCGCAAGTCCACCCCCTGCTCGGCGTAGTATTCATCGGGGCGGACGGATAAATCAGCGGCGTCTTTACCGCCGTCCAGCAATGCTTTGCTTACGTGCGTCCGGTCGTATGGCGGCAAGTCCTCACGGGTTAGCAACACGATGGAACTTTTTTGGTCCAGCTCCCGGATACCGTCCACAGCATTTGCCGCAGCGATTCCTCCCCCTACAATTGCGTAATCGTAATGGGTTTGGGGATCAGGCGCGGCCGCAGGTGCAGCGGAAGGTTCTGAGGCAACGTTCGGAGCATCAAACAGGTGTATAGCGCCATCTTTAACCTCCACCTTGAAGGTAGTAAGCCCGTCCATTCCCGGAGCTTCGAGTTGTTTGCCGTCGCGAACATCGAAACAAGCATGGTGAAACGGGCAGCGCAGCCGGTAGCCACACAGAGCTGCGTTTTCCAGCGGCAGCCCGAAGTGGCTGCATTTTGATTCTACGGCGTACACCGTACCTTCTACATTGGTGAGCAGCACCTTAGTTCCGGCGTGTTCGAGTTGGTGGGTGTGGCCTGCGGGCAGTTGGGCGAAAGGTAAGACTTTGGTCATTGTAGTTTATTGTAAAAGTGTACTACTACAAGTCCAAATTCTTACGAATGGTTCAGCATCCTATTTAATGTTCAGGTCATTACTACTGCTCAACCGAGATCAACGGCCACCCACCTTGATTACTTTTGTAGGTTCGTGCCCCTCCACTTCAAGCGTGTAAACACCGGGATATTGGTCCACCAAACTGACCCGCCCATCACCAAGCAGCCCCCGGTAAATCACCTGCCCAAAGACGTTGCGAATTTTCAAGGTTTGCTCCGGAGAATACGGCCCCGTTAATTGAAGGAATTCTCGCAGCGGACTGGGATAAGCACAAATCGCTTCCCCAGTAGCCACCCTACCAATGGCAGTATTCGAAAAGGAATACTGCCCATCAAAATCCACCTGTCGGATGCGGTAATAGTTATCCCTCGTCGCCGAATTCTGATTGCTTAAAGCAGCTATTAAACTGGCCGTCCTTAAGGACGACGGGATTACCCGTGTAAAGCCATACTTACCCTCCAACAACCTGCTGAACAAAAGGACTGAGCCCAACCCCAGCAACCTGCGCCTCAGCCTCTACCCGGTATTCAGACTCAGCGTTACGGGTCTTCTTTGCTACCCAGGCCAGGCCTTTGAAAAAGATGTTTTTATTGCCAAATTCTTCAACGTCAGACGGCATCGGTTCAAAGGGTAAAGAGAAAGGTATTTCAACGATCTCTCCTTCGGCGGGGACGATAATTTGGTCGCGGATGATCAGTTCACCCAATGAATATTCATCAACGAGTTGTTCGGCATCGCGGCCACGGGTGTATTTCTCGATCAGCACCAGCCGGAGACCGGAGACCGTTTGCTCGTTCTTGCTGTACATCCGGACCTTACCTTCTAGTGTTCCCTGGTCAACGGAGAATTTTTCGGACAGTTCGAGCTCAAGCTTGATGCCTTCAATACCGAGCCATTGTTTCATTTTTCCTAACATAGGATGGAAGTTAATACGTTGTGTACTTTCGCAGCGTTAATACTCGACGAACAATGTCGAGCCTTCGATGGTTGGATTTTTAGACCGTTAGGCGAAGAACTTTTGACTCCTAGGTTACCAAGACTTCTCCACCCGTGCTATACCTTACGCTTATCCCGTAAAGATTATCCTACGGTAACCCGGGTAATCGAACTGCCTTCCTTTTAGGCTGCGGCGCGAAGCGCCGCCTCGGCAAACGAAAATAGCCTAAAGCCAAAGAACCAAGACCTCCAGATGCAACTAATAGACAACGAACAAGTAAGAAACCTCGGCAACTTCGATCTCCTGGCCCGCCAGGTAGTGGAAGGCTTCATCATCGGCCTCCACAAAAGCCCCTTCCACGGCTTCAGTGTTGAGTTCGCAGAACACCGCATCTATAACCCCGGTGAACCAACAAAAAACATCGACTGGAAGGTGTTCGCTCGTACGAATAAAATGTACTCTAAACGCTACGAAGAAGAAACCAACCTTAGGTGCCAGATCGTGATCGATACGAGCTCGTCCATGTTCTTCCCGGAGGTGACCAAGACTTCGGAAGACTTCGTCAACAAGATCAGGTTCAGCGCCCTCGCCGCCGCCAGCCTGATGAACCTGCTGAAGAAACAACGCGATGCCTTCGGCCTGAGCTTCTTCGATGAAGCGGTGACCCTGCACACCAGACCAAAATCAAGCACGACCCATTACCGCCTGCTGCTCAACCACCTCCAAAACCTGGCCGACACCCCTACCCGCGACGTTAAAACAGGAACGGCCAACTCCCTTCACCAGATCGCCGACAGCATCCACCGCCGGTCTTTAGTGGTGATTTTCAGCGATATGTTCGACAATACGGAAAAGGAAGAAGACCTCTTCAGCGCACTACAGCACCTGAAGCACGCCAAGCACGAGGTCGTCCTTTTTCATACCGTCGACAAGAAGAAAGAGATCGATTTTGAGTTCGAAAACCGCCCTTACGAGTTCATCGACATGGAATCCGGAGACCGGGTAAAACTTCAACCTAATCAGGTCAAGGAATACTACGTGGAGCAGGTCGTAGCCTATAAAGAACGGCTACGGCTGAAGTGCCTCCAGTACAATATCGACTACGTGGAAGCCGACATCAACAACGGTTTCCGTGCCGTGCTGCAGGCGTACTTGGTTAAGCGTAACCGGATGGGATGATTCTAGAAACTAGAAATTAGAAACTTGAAACTAGAAATTAGAAACTTGAAACTAGAAATTAGGGCTTCAGAAAGTGCCCCGGCTTACGCTGAAATTGTTGCAAAATTAGGCGCGGCCGCAGGTGCAAAAGAAGCTTTTAAAAGCAAGGGACTAGTGGCCTGTTCCCTGCTCTTAAAAGCCTTCTTTGCTCCTGCGGCCGCGCCCTTATGATCGGTATTGTTAAGCGCTCTGCACTACTGCACGATCACCCGTTTAACGAATCGGCTCCCCTCCGTGATCACCTCGACGAAGTAAATGCCAGCCTCAAGAATAGGTAGATTAATCACGGTAGAAGTCTGACCAGACGTTTGGTGAAGCAGCTCACGCCCCGTCAGGGAAAGAAGACGTAAAGTGCTGTTTCCCCCATCGTTCAACAAAGTTACCGTAATCTCATTTCCGACCACAGGGTTAGGATGAACAGCTACTGCCTGAGTTGCGCTATTCGGTGCGGACGATCCGCTAACGGACGAACTCACCTGCTGAACCTGGCTACCAGCGTCCGCGGCTTCTTCTTCTATAAATCCGTCCAGGCTAGTGAGCCCGTCTACCTCCGTGACTCCGCCCAGGCAGCCACACTCCTCGGTGATGACGTCATCGCCAGTATCCGGATTGCCATCATCGCAGGCCTGACCGATCTGTGTTTCATCCGAACCATCATCGCAAAGGCGTAAAAAGTCGCCCTTCCAGGTCATTTTATCGTTACCGCCGAAGAGGATTCGACTCCGGCCACACAGTGCCCTAAGGTCAGTTGGGAAACACCCTTCCAACTTGTTGTTGGTGAGGTTCAGTGTGATGAGGTTGGGAAAATCGCCTAGCCCCTCGGGCATCGCACCGGTAAGCTGGTTGTCTTCCAGCATGACGATCCGAAGCTGGGTAAGCCCAGAAATACCCGAAGGGACGACGCCGGTAAGCTGGTTTTCGCTTAGTCTCAGGTACTCCAGATTCGGCTGGTTACCCAGGGTTGCAGGAATGGGTCCGGTGAGTTGGTTACGGCTGAGGTTGATGTCCGTAAGCGAAGGCATACTAAACAGGGCGGCCGGGATGGTGCCTCCAATCTGGTTGCGGCCGAGGCTAAGCAGTTCGAGCTTGTCGAGTCCGGTAATCGCTGCGGGTAACGTACCGGTCAGGCCTCTATCACGCAAGATGATACTGATTACGCGGTTGTCGGCATCACAACTTACGCCGGCCCAGCCGCAGGGCGCGCAGTCGAAGAACCAGCCGGAGTTGTCCGTCCAGTCATCACCGTTGGTGGCGTCGTAAAGACTTGCAAGAGCGGGAACATCAGGGTGGGTACACTGAGCTGCCAGAGGTGCTGAAAAACCAGAAATGAAAAAGAAAGCATAAATCGCCGTGCGATTAGACAAGAGAGTTAGCATGATAAGGTATATTAATGGGTTATACGGGAGATCTGTTTTACGCTGGCCTGGCTGGTCTGAATCTGACCTTGAAAGTAGAATTCAAGTTCGCGGCCCAGTGCGCTACACCAGTTAGACACCAATTTTAGCTTGTACCGCTAAGGGTAATTCTGTTTTCTTAGAAAACTAGAGGGTTCAGGCTGCCAGCTTGCAAAAGCCAGATTAAGGTTGGGTAATTAAAGTTTATACCAGATAGACCACTGTAGGCGACCAAAGTGTTGGTCTTGCGGAAAATATTATTTTTTCGAAAAAAATATGCAGCAGGGTGATTGTTCGTGCCTAGGAAAATATCACAAATAAACTACTGGTTTCACCACGTAACTAGTACACAAAAAGGCGACTATATTGCTGTCAGGCACATAAGATAAAAACGTAGTGGCAAACG
>JAPKCQ010000301.1 GCA_026421165.1 Lewinella sp.
GTATACAAATACATTTTTTATGTAATATTACGGCAGGCTTCGCCTGTGAGGCTAGTTTTTCCCGTGAAAAAAATCCGGCTCTGGTTGTACGCAATTAGTGAAAGGAGCACGCGAAAAGCTTAAGCCACCGGCTCCAAAACACCATTTACGAACGAGGCTGTTGCTTCCGCAACGTCCTGTTTCCCCGCTAGAGCCCGAATGAAAGCGCTGCCGATGATGGCACCGTTAGCATATTCACAGGCTGTACGGAAGCTCTCAGCGTCGCTGATTCCAAAGCCGATAAGTCGGGGTTGTGGCAAGTCGAGGGCAGCAATCCGGGCGAAGTAGGCTTTTTGCTCAGCGGAGATACCACTACTACTACCAGTGATACTGCTGCTGGAAACCACATAGATGAAGCCTGTGCTCAGCGCTCCGATCTTTTTGATCCGATCATCGGTGGTCTGGGGTGTGATCAGGAAGGTTACCTGAAGGTCATACTTCTCGGCAATAGCTCTGAACTCCTGTTCGTATTCGAAGACAGGAAGGTCCGGCAGGATGAGCCCGTCGACACCAGCTTCTTGGGCGGCTTTACAGAACCGGTCAGGGCCGTACTGCATCACCTGATTGAAGTAGCCCATCAGCACCAGTGGTACTTCCGTATAAGTACGGGCTGAGCTTAGCTGAGCAAAGAGCGTGTCCAGCGTCATACCATTTTGTAAGGCCTTCATACTGGACTTCTGGATGGTTTCTCCGTCTGCCATCGGGTCGGAGTACGGTACACCTACTTCAATTAAGTCTGCTCCCGCATCGGCTAGGCTGCGGATAATGGTTTCAGTACTATTTAGTTCAGGATAGCCGGCGGTGAAGTAGACGTTTAGGAGGTCCTTATCTTTTGCTTTAAAGAGTTTGCTTAGTCTGTTCATATCAGTTAGTGATTTAGTAAGTCGGTGAGTGGCTACCGCAAGTACCGTTCGCGGCGCTATACTTGCTCACCTTCGGATGGTACGTCCTGCCGGTCATGCGCAGTAGCACATCACGTCTGCCCCGTGCGGTAGCCACTCAGTAACTCAGTTACGCTTCAACTCGGTCAAGGTAGTTAGTAAAAATATCTAAATCCTTATCTCCCCGTCCGGAAAGACAAACCACCACAACATCGTCCTTACCGTACTTCATCTGGTCAAGCGCAGCAAAAGCGTGGGCCGTTTCCAAGGCTGGAATAATGCCTTCGGTTCTGGCGGTAAAGAGGGCGGCGGCCAGCGCATCCTCATCGGTAACGGAGATGGCTTCGGAGCGTTTGGAGTCGATCAAGAAGGCGTGAAGCGGGCCGATGCCTGGGTAATCCAGGCCTGCGGAAATACTGTAAGGTTCGATTACCTGTCCATCCTCAGTTTGCATCAGTAAGGTGCGGGCACCGTGGATAATACCTTCGGTTCCGAGCACGGAGGTTGCTGCGGATTCGCCGGAGTTCACGCCAAGGCCGGCGGCTTCTACGGCGATCAGACGCACCCGCTGGTCGTTCAAATAGTGGTAGAAAGCACCGGCGGCGTTACTTCCGCCGCCAACACAAGCAACGATGGCATCAGGGTAATCACGGCCAGTTTGCTCCTGCAGCTGCCATTTCATTTCTTCAGAAATTACACTTTGGAAACGTGCGACCATGTCCGGATACGGGTGCGGGCCAACAACGGAACCAATGATATAGTGGGTATCCTCCGGGTTATTGATCCAGTCACGAATGGCCTCGTTCGTAGCGTCTTTCAGGGTCCGGGAGCCGGAGAACGCAGGACGAACCTCGGCCCCCAGCATCCGCATCCGAGCCACGTTGGGTGCCTGGCGGGCGATGTCAACTTCGCCCATATAGACGATGCACTCAAGGCCAACCAGCGCACAGACCGTCGCCGTAGCAACACCGTGCTGCCCCGCTCCGGTTTCCGCGATGATTCGCTTTTTACCGAGGCGCTGGGCCACCAGAATCTGCCCAATGGTGTTGTTGATCTTGTGCGCACCGGTATGGTTCAAGTCTTCCCGCTTGAGGTAGATATTGGTACCGAAGTGCTCGCTCATCCGCTTTGCGAAGTACAGCGGGCTGGGTCTTCCGACGTAATCCTTCAACAGGGCGTCAAATTCCTTTTTAAAATCTGGTTCCGCGATCATACCAATATACTTGGTGCGCAGTTCCTCAACGTTGGGGTGGAGCATTTCGGGAATGTATGCTCCGCCGAAGCGGCCGTAGTAGCCACGTTCGTCTATTTGGGTATGGATATTTTTTGACATCGTATCTGGGATTTTTAATATTATCGGTTTGGTAGAAGAAGCTGAGTCGCTGAGTTAGTGCATCACTTGAGTTGCTAAAGCTTTTACCCCTTACTTTGCTACCCTTATTCACCTTGGGTGAGCAAGCACAGCGCCGCAAACGGCACTTTGGTGGTAACTCGGTAACTCAGCAACTGGCCAACTGGCTACAGTGGCGTAATAAGTTACGAATCATCAATCGTCCGTGCTCCGTCATAATAGATTCTGGATGAAACTGGACACCGAAAATCGGTAAGGTTTTATGCTGCAAAGCCATCACACCACCGTACTCTCCGGTCGCCGTAATTTCAAGCTCTTTGGGCATGGCCACCGGGTCAATCACCCAACTGTGGTAACGGCCGGCGTTGAAAGTTGTTGGGATATCCCGGAAAATAACGTCGTCCTCACGTGTCCGCGTCATCTCCGTCTCAATACCATGCTGTACTTCGTCGAGATTGATCAGTTTACCACCAAAGGCCTCGCCGATAGCCTGGTGGCCGAGGCAGACGCCGAAGATGGCCTTCTCACTTGCATAACGCTTTATCAGCGCCGGCATGATGCCCGCTTCTTCGGGGATGCCGGGGCCGGGGCTCAGTATGATGAGGTCGTAGGCGCCTACGGCTTCGAGGCTAATTTTATCGTTGCGGAATACGTCTACCTCTTCACCTGTTTCCTCCTCAACGTACTGCACGAGATTGTAGGTGAAGGAGTCGTAATTGTCTAGGATTAAAATCTTCATGGTCTACTTTTACGATCAAGCCTCCAGTGTGCGGCAGCTAAATCAAGAATCGAGAATCGCTTATCGAAAGTTGGGAATCTAAAGGGTTTCTGCTTTGTCTAAGGCTTTGGTAAGGGCACCAAGTTTATGGTACACTTCCCGCATTTCAGAGTGTTCATCGCTGGCGGCAACGACGCCCGCTCCGGCTTGGTAATACAGCGTATTATCCTGGCTGAAGAAAGAACGGATTAGAATCGCCTGGTTCATTCCTCCAGCAAAGTCGATCAGACCGATGGCGCCGCCGTAAAAGCCGCGTTGCTGGTTTTCGTATTTATTAATCAGTTCGATGGCTTTGTACTTTGGTGCGCCGGAGAGCGTGCCCGCCGGGAAGGTGTCGCCAAAGATTCTCACCGCCTGGTCGGTCCGATCTAGCTCCCCCTCGACGGTGGAAACGAGGTGGATCACGTGGCTGTAATAATGCACCTCGCGCAGGCTCTTGACCTTCACTTTTTTAGTGTGGCGGCTCAGATCGTTACGGGCCAGGTCCACCAGCATCACGTGCTCCGCATTTTCCTTGGGATCGGCGAGCAGTTCTTTCGTGGCGGCTTCATCCTTGGCCTTATCTCCAGTACGGCGGTAGGTGCCGGCAATGGGGTTCAGGCGGGCAATACCACCGCCAATTACCATCTGACTTTCCGGGCTGGAGCCCATGATGCGGTAGTCGCCGTAATCAAAATAAAATAGGTAGGGCGACGGATTAATACTCCGCAGCGCCCGGTACACCTGAAACTCATCTCCCCGAAACGACTGCTGAAATTGGCGACTGAGTACGATCTGGAAAACATCGCCGATGCGGCAATGGTGCTTCCCAATCCCCACCATTTCCATGTACTCCTCATCGGTCATATTGCTGCTGTCCTCACCGTGCCGTTTGAAGGGGTGCACTCCCCCACCCCGCTTGATGGCGGCTTCCACGCCTTCCATACCGCTTTCTTCACCTTCGGGCTGGTTTTCAATGATAATCAGCTCGTCACGGTAGTGGTGAAAAACCAGAATGTAGCGGTACAGGTGGTAGCGAATGTCCGGTGCGCGAAGGGTCTTTTTATTGTCGAACTTCAGCGTGTCAAAATACTGAACGCCCTCAAAATTGGTGTGCCCGATCAAACCGTTAAATTGCTTTACGATCGGATCGGTATCCGCATAATCCAACTCAAAACCACCCAGAAAGTCGTGAAGTCGGTGCGATACAGTATCGGTATTCTCAACGGCTTCCTCGTGCGCCCACTGCCCCTGTTTACGGGTTATGATGGTGCGCTCGTTCACCACAAAAGACGCCAGGGTTTCCAGGCCGACAATCGAGTAGTAGTGCTCGTTGTCCCGCGCTTCGTTGGATTCCAACAGCACGGGATCGGTGAATTCATCACGAACCGCTAGGTACAGCATCACCGGCGTCAAATGGTCGGCGTTCATCCGTTTTGTCCGGACGTTAATCTTGGTCTTTACTAAGGTTTCGGTAGTTGTAGGCATATATTATTTTTTGGGCGCTGCCGCAGGATGCAAGGGAAGTTGAAAGAGCAAGAACTATTACACTGATGTATTCGACCTCAGGACCCAGGAACGTCAATTCAATAACTGTCGCTTTTCGGCCGGTTATTAAATCGACGTTCCTTAGGTGCAAATGTCGTTACAAGGCATAAAAAAAGCCCGACGGAGCAAATCCGACGGGCTTTCAATTTTCTTTGTTTTACACAAACAAAGGCCGCTCAGGATGCTCGAAGAGTATCTTGAAGCCACCACCAGTTTCTGCGTATTGTTGTTTGCATGGCCGCAAGGTAGGGTTGTTGAGATTGAATATCCAAATTTTAAATCCTCAAAGTCATTCGACGTAGCAGACCATTTCTAATGTCCTGAATTCTGATCTCTGATTTCTGCGCTCTACCTTGCGTATTATGCCGACACTTCCCCCCGACTCCAGGGCTGAACATAAGCTCATTCGCCTCTTCGGCAACAACTGGCTGTTCATCAGTGGCACTTTGCTGTTGGTGGCTTGTAGTATTGCGATGCTACTCACCCACAATCAGGGAGATATGCTAGTGGCCATCAACAAGCTACGGACGCCGTTCTGGGACGTCTTCTTCAAGATCGGCACGCACTTCGCCGAACCGGTGGCTTACCTCGTCGCCATCTTACTGGTAACGGCCTTCA
This sequence comes from Lewinella sp., assembly GCA_026421165.1. GTDB lineage: Bacteria > Bacteroidota > Bacteroidia > Chitinophagales > Saprospiraceae > Neolewinella. The sequence continues at coordinate 5,195 of JAPKCQ010000301.1, forward strand.
GCTATCGAAAAGGAATCTTCATCGTGGTCACCGGAGTATTCGCGGGCATCACCGCCGGTATTCTGAAGGCCATCTTCGGCCAGGCCCGGCCAATGCGTTGGTTCTTCGATAATTACGAAGAGATCTGGCATTCCCTAAACCTCTTTGAGGAAGAATGGCGTAGTTGGGATGCGGCCAGTAGTTTCCCCAGCGGCCACGCCACTTCGGCCTTCGCGCTCTATAGTTTCCTGGCCTTTAACGCCCGGCGGGGGAAGCTCTCGGTGAGTACGCTCTGTATCCTGCTGGCTACGATGGTGGCCTTCAGTCGGATGTACCTTTTATTCCATTTCCTCCGCGACGTTACGGTAGGGGCCGGGCTGGGGCTTTGCCTGGGAGCCTTGGTTTATTACCTCCAGAAGACCTCTTTTAAGGAGGTAAAGTGGATGGATCGGGGCTGGCTGGGCTTTTAGACGGCTG
>JAPKCQ010000302.1 GCA_026421165.1 Lewinella sp.
ACGTCAACAATCTCGCCCTGATTGATGCAACAACCGGTCTGCTCATTGATGCCACCATCACTTGTTCTGGTGATAAGATCATCATCGTACCCAACATTCAGAATCAGTTCATTGAGAACCGCAACCTTCGGGTTGTTACGAACGGTATCAAGGATTTCTACGGCAATCAAACTGGGGAAATTGCCTGGGAGTTCTTCGTTAACCGTTCTAACCTCTTTTGGCAAGGTGGTGCGATTGATGAAATGGTCGAAGAGGGAGAAACCATCATTGTTTCCCGGGAGATCAGGAACCAGGGCGGATCAATCACCAGTTTCACCATTCCGGACGTGCCGGATTGGATGCAGGTTTTTCCGCGCTCCGGTGCCATCGCGCCCGGCGAACGGCTGACCGTTAACTTCGAGGTGCCGGCTGATTTGCTGCCAAATACGTACAACCATACCATCATCATGAATACCGTTGACGGGGATGAACCGTTGGAGGTCGAATTCAGGGTGCTCTGCGACGGTCCAATTTGGAGCTTCGACCTCGGCCAGTACAGTTTAAGCATGAACCTAACGGTAGAACTTGATATTGAAGGAGATATTTCCATCGACCTCGTGGACCGTATCGGAGCCTTTGTTGATGGACAACTTCGGGGCATTGCCAACGTCGAATATAAAGAAGCACTGGAAACGGACAATGGCTCGACTAATCCCTACCTGGCTTTCCTGACCGTATACGGCGACGTCGCTATGGGGGATACGGTAAAGTTCCAAATATGGGACGCTTCGGCCTGTCAACTTTACGGAAGTACGCTTGAGTCTTTTCCTTTCGTGGCCGATGGCCTGATCGGTAAACCCCTGCTGCCCCAAACGATTCACACCAATGGCCAGGTGCTTCGGAAAATCTACATCAATCCGGGGTGGAACTGGATTTCCTACAACGTGGAACTGGATGATCCTTCAACGGATGCCTTCTTAACTACCTTGACTAATCCGGACGTTAATTCTATCATCAAATCGCAGACTGGTTTCAGCCAGTATGCTCCCGCTCTCGAGCGGTGGCTCGGTGGCGTTAACGCACTGTCTAACCTTACGATGTATCAGTTGAGGGCAAGTCAGCACGATTCGATAACCCTCGTTGGGCAGACCATCGACGCCACCATACCGATCCCGGTCAGTAGCGGATGGAATTGGATTGGGTACCTGCCTTCTCGAGGCCTTCCGGTGACCGATGCCCTCTCTTCGCTTACCCCTCTCGATGAAGATATTGTGAAGGGGCAGTTTGGCTTCGCTCAGTATGTCGCAGGTGTCGGCTGGATTGGAAACCTCAGGACCATGAGTTCTCCCAATGGCTACCAGCTTCGTCTTTCAACCTCCGATACCCTTATATACCCGGACCCCAACGTGAGTAACCTGATGGGGCAGGTCATTAGCCGAAATAAATTTATGGCCCTTACCGGCATGAAATCAGCGGGCTCCAGCCCCTGGGAGGTTAATGCCCAGGACTATGAATTCAGCATGAACATCGTCGCCGTGGTGAAAGACTCACTGGAAGGTGCCTTGCTGGCGGAAGGCGATGCGATCGGTGCTTTTGTGGATGGGGAAGTCCGCGGATCGGGAGAAGCCCTTTACGTGGAAGAGCTGGACCTCCACCTCGTTTTCCTTACTGTTTACGCGAATGAGGAGGGAGAAGTCCTTGGTTTTAAGTTCTACAACAGCTCCAGGGACGAGATCGACGAGCTTGATGAAGGCCTCTCTTTTCAGATTAATCAGATTATGGGTAGCGTTGAAGAGCCGCAGGTTTTCCACTTGCCGGGTCTCGTCAGCAGTACGGGAATGGTTAGTGGGCAGCAGTCTTCCTTCCGCGCTTTCCCGAACCCTGCGACCGATAAAGTCTTCCTTGATTTTAGCGCTAAAGTGGGCGAAGATGTCTCCCTCGAAGTACACAATATATACGGTCAATTGGTCAATCAAATTCGCGTTGAAGCCCCGGCGGCAATCAACATGATTGAATGGACCCCTGACCGCCTTCCTGCGGGTGTCTACACCATTACCTTGCGGCGGGCTAACACGGTGAAAACACTCAAGATCGAGCTGCTTTAGATTTAGGCTGAGATTATAAACTTAGCGTCGGTGGCATTTCCCTGGGAGATGACCACCGACGTTTTACTATATTGAAGGCCTACGGCGTTCCTAAAGCCGGCTTAGGCTTTAGTTTGTTCTATCTTACCGCCGAATACGTAAGGCAAAAGGGTAGAAGCTCCAAGCGTTGAGAACCTGATTGAATGGATTATCGAGCCCCTGATGAGGAATCTACACGCTGTTTTTACGCTAGGAAGATGTAATTGAAGTTCTCAAAGTTATACACCCTGACTCTGATTTTTTATGCGGGACGTATTACCACTGCTTTTACTAGTTCAATAACGACCTATGCAATCATTTTTACTAACTATTGTTTCTTTTTTTCTATCTGTTTCTCTTCTGTCCGCGCAGCAGCAGGATTGGGAAGTACCCGATGTGAGGGATTATCAATTTAGTATGTCCCTTACCGGGGCGGTGGTCTTTGCGGGAGAATATTCCCGTGATGAAAACGACCTGGTTGCGTTCTTTGTCAACGATGAGTTACGTGGCTTCGGTCCCGTTTCTTTTATCACTGACTTCGGAGCAGAAGCATTCTATGCCTTCAACGTTTATGCCAATGTCAGTAGTGGTGAAATAGTCGAAGTGCGTGTTTATCACGCCGCCACTGATCAGATCTACGTGGCATCGGTTGCGTATGATTTTTTCGCCCAAACGACGATGGGCAGTTTTTCAGCGCCAACGGAATTCTACATCGGAGAACCTGTAGATGAGCCCATCTTCTTACTGGGAATTTCCGAACAGGTTGCGCTGGAAACTTACCCGTTTGACACGCTGGAGTTGCTGGAGTTTTTAAGCACCAGCGATGAAGACCCGATCGTCTGGTCCTTCGAACCGCTAAGCACGGATGTCCTGTGGAGCCAGGAAGGCAGTACGTTGAGCGCGGTCGCTAACGAAGGCTTTACCGGTACGGCCACCGTTCGCGTAGTCGCGACGGAGGAAACGGGGAACCAGCTTTCCGATACGGCCATTGTCTCCTACCGCGTGTCTCCTCTCGTGGTAGCTCCTGACTGGACGTCCATATCTCCAATGATTGCAGAGACCGGATCGGAATTTAGTCCGGTAGACCTGAACGATTTTGTTAATTCGTCGGACGAACGGTGTTTCACGCTAGACTATTACCCTGTTTTTAATACGACTATTTCTGAAGCTGATCCACAATGGGTTTATGCTGGCACACCTCAGTCAAGCATGACCTTCACTACCCAGGCGAGGTTTACTCCCCGCTACATCTTCAATCACCCAGATGACCGGTTGGCTGCTTTTATAGATGGGGAACTGGCCGGCGTTGCTGCTCCCACTGACTATCTGGGAGAACCAATTTATTTACTCAGTATCGGTAGTAACGACGGCCTGGTCCTTCCCGTAGAAATTCGTTTCTATAGCGGTGATCTTCGCCAGGTATTTACCTATCCGGTGGAGGTTTTGTACAATCCTAGCACACAAACGGGGTCGCTGCAAGATCCGGGAATGATGGATTTTTCTCTTTTGGTTCCGACCATCGACGAATTTGGCAACCTAAGTGTTGACATTCAAAACCCGGCCCTCACTACAGTGCAATCTTTCGAGTTGCTAACGGCCGATTGCGAATTTCCAGAATTGAATGATGTACAACAAGCGGTTTTCTGCTACGGATCGGGAGACAACGATGAGCTACTCGTTGACCTTTCCGATGAAGTATTCATCGTTTGTGAAGAGGAAGCGTTAGAGTTGTCGCTTCTGGTCGACTCCGTTAAAACGGAAGGATACATATACGCTTGGTCTACTTCTGGAGATGGTGAATTTCGAGACGCTGACGGGAATAGAGACAACAGCTTCGCTGCGGCCGTCACTTACACCATGGGTGTGGCCGACGTCCAGGCCGAAAGCGTATTCATCATGCTAACCGTCGCTGGGGGTATCCTGCAGGGCTGTAATGGTATTTCCGACCAGGCCATCATCGACCCGCTACCAAACGTTTACACTGCGGCATGTCGTGACACCACCATCAGTATTGACGCCGATGGAACCGGCGGAGCAGTCACTTTTGCCAACCTGCTGGAGAGCATTATTTCAGAATGCAAAGGCATCGAAATGGATATATCTGGTGGGGCAAGTGAGTTTGTTTTTACTCCTGCTGTCCTTGATTATGCTTGCGATGAACTAGGGGATAATGTAGTTACGGTAAGTATCACTGGCCCCGGCACCATTCAGGCAGATTGCCAGGTGACCGTTATCGTCGGAGATACCATCGCTCCCGTCGTTTTGGTTACTGACCAAACGATCATCCTCAACGATGGCAATACCCAGCAAACGCTGAGCCCGGATGACTTGCTCAACATCTTGGACAACTGCGATGGGACGCCAAATATTGATTTTGACCGCCCCCTCACCTTCACCGGAGCGGACATCGGAGCCAATACGCTGACCGCCACCATCACCGATTCTTCCGGCAACGAAACCATCGTAAACGTAGTGGTTATCGTCGGCTTCGACCAGCCTAGTATCGCCTGCGTCGGAGGAATTAACGTCGCGCTCACCGAAAATTGTGGCTTCGAGCTTATTCCAGAACAGCTACTGGTTGGTAATACCGCGCTACTGGATGCCTTTATGTTTGCGATCACCGTCATGGATGCCGATACCTCCAATGGTCCGGTTATCGACGGCTGTGGTACCTATGATTACGTTATTCGTTCCATCGGCATGGGCGACCTTGACCTCGATTTTGAGTCTTGTTGGGGCGTTGTTAACGCCGATGACAATACGTCTCCGGCCATCATTGCCACGCCAACTACTCGGAACTTGCTGTGCGTCGACTTCGAGTCTGATGAGAACAACGTTTCCACGTTGTCCAGTACGGTAGGTCGTTGCTACATGGTTTTCGCCAACGATGCGAGTGCTACTGCTTCCGGTCAGGTGGGCGCGGCCGCAGGTGCAGTGGTGGGTGGAACTATGGCTCCGGCCCTGCACGCCCGTTTGCTGGCTGGTGAGTCCGCTCCCGTTGTCCCCACCTTCACGGATGGCTGTTCCGAGCGTATCGAAGTCTGCGTCGACGACGTGGTGGTTTACGGCGAGGAGGAAGACTGTGATGACATCATCATTACCCGCACCTTTACGGCTACCGAGGTGGCGATCTGCGCTTCTGCCGCCAACGAGTCCGTATCCACTTCTTTTGAAATCATCTTCGAGCGTCCGTCTCTGGCGGACCTCGACGCCGACAATATCGAGGGAGTAGTGACGTACGAGCTTTGCGGCACGGCCAACCCTACCAGCGCCGATTACCCCGCTCCCAGCCCCGGCGACTTTCCCTTCCTCGTGGTAGGTGGCCGCATCTTCCCGCTGCAAAACGGTGGCGCCGTTTGTAATATCAGTGTGACTTATTCCGACGGCGCTGCCATCGTGGCCTGCCCGTCTGCCTATAAATTTATTCGCACCTACACGGTTATCGACTGGTGTGACGCGGGCGATATTCGCACCTTCAACCAGGTGGTGAAAGTTGGCGACACTACTGCTCCGACCTTCACGGGGCCTAACGTA
>JAPKCQ010000303.1 GCA_026421165.1 Lewinella sp.
ATCAATCCGGGGATGTAGCATGAAGTCTCTTAGGGACGCGAATTAAATAAAACGTATTTCTTGATCTGGTGAATTTTGACTGCTGGTGAGGCAAAAAACGTAGACAACGCCGTAGTGTTGGCGAGGCTTTTTAACGAAGCCAGCGGTCAAAAGGCGCCGAGCAAGAAGCATGGTTTATTTATTTCACGTCTCTTCAAGACTCGTCCGGTAACATAATCCGCAAAATTGCCGCAGCGGCTTTGGCAATTACGGTACCCGGCCCAAAGATGGCAGCAACGCCGTGGTCGTATAAGAACGGGTAGTCTTGCTCAGGGATCACACCGCCGGTGACAACCATAATGTCTTCAGCGCCTTCGGCCTTCAGGGCGGCGATGGTTTGGGGGACGAGCGTCTTATGTCCGGCGGCCAGGGAGGAGATGCCGAGGATGTGGACGTCATTTTCGACGGCAGAACGGGCGGCTTCTTCTGGTGTCTGGAAGAGCGGGCCTACGTCTACGTCGAAACCGATGTCGGCAAAGCTGGAGGCGATCACCTTTGCGCCGCGATCGTGCCCGTCCTGTCCGAGCTTTGCAACCATAATTCGTGGCTGGCGGCCGTACACTTCGGCGAACTTACGGGTGAGCGCCCGGGCAGTATGGAAGTCGTCGTTCTGCTGCATTTCGTTGGCGTAGGCACCGGAGATGATGCGGTTGGTGGCGCGGTAACGACCAAATACAGATTCCAGAGTATCCGATATTTCGCCTAGGGTGGCGCGGGCGCGGGATGCGATGACTGCTTTTTCAAGAAGGTTCCCCTCTCCTGAATCCGCACACTGCCTCAAAGCTTCCAGTGCACCTGCGACCGCGCCTGCGTCTCTTACTCCTTTGACCTTTTCTAATTTTGAAATTTGTGACTTACGAACCACATTATTGTCTACCTGGAGTACCTCTATTTCCTCCTCTTCGTCGAGATTAGGGAAGAGGTTTACGCCGATTATCTTGTCCGTACCTCCGTCGATGCGGGCCTGCTTGCGGGCGGCGGCTTCTTCGATCCGGAGTTTTGGAAGGCCCTTTTCGATGGCTTTGGCCATACCACCGAGGTCTTCAATTTCCTTCATGAGTGTGCGGGCACGGTCGGTAAGGTCGGCCGTAAGTTTTTCAACGTAGTAGCTACCGCCCCAGGGATCAACTACCTTAGTAATGCCGGTTTCCTGCTGTAAATATTTCTGAGTGTCGCGGGCAATTTTAGCTGAGAAATCAGTCGGCAAGGCCATAGCTTCATCCAGCGAATTAGTGTGCAGGCTCTGGGTGCCGCCGAAGACCGCCGCCATGGCCTCCACGGTTGTCCGGGCGATGTTGTTGAACGGGTCCTGGGCGGTGAGGCTGTAGCCGGAAGTCTGGCAGTGCGTCCGCAGCGCCATCGATTTTGGGTTCTTGGGATTGAATTCCTTCACGATCTCTGACCACAGTAAACGGCCAGCCCTCAGTTTGGCGATCTCCATAAAATGATTCATCCCGATGCCCCAGAAAAAGCTCAGGCGGGGCGCGAAGTCGTCAATTTCTAGACCAGCGGCAATGCCCGTACGGATGTATTCCAAACCGTCGGCAAGAGTGTAAGCCAGCTCCAGGTCAGCAGAAGCTCCAGCCTCATGCATGTGGTACCCACTGATGCTGATGCTGTTGAATTTCGGCATGTGCTTCGCTGTGTAAGCGAAAATGTCGCCTACAATCCGCATCGACTCCGCTGGCGAGTAGATGTAGGTGTTGCGGACCATGAACTCCTTCAGGATATCGTTCTGGATGGTTCCGGAAAGCAGCGCCTGGTCTACGCCTTGTTCTTCGGCTGCGACGATAAAAAAGGCCATGATCGGGAGTACTGCCCCGTTCATCGTCATGGAGACGGACATTTTGTCCAGTGGAATCTGGTCGAAGAGCACCTTCATGTCTTCCACCGTATCGATGGCTACGCCGGCCATGCCAACGTCGCCCGTTACGCGGGGATGATCGGAGTCGTAGCCGCGGTGGGTAGCTAGGTCGAAGGCGACGGACAAGCCTTTCTGCCCCTGCGCCAAATTGCGGCGGTAGAAGGCGTTGGATTCCTCGGCCGTGCTGAAGCCTGCGTACTGGCGGATTGTCCACGGGCGAACGGCGTACATACTGGAGTAGGGGCCGCGGAGGTAGGGAGGAAGGCCAGCTACGTAGCCTAGGTGCTTGACCTCTTCCAGGTCTTGGGAGGTGTAGACAGGTTTAACCTCTATTCCTTCGGGTGTTTGATAAGGGATTAACGATAAGGGATTAGCGATAAGCGATTTGCTTCGCGGCCGCCGGAAGGGTATTTTGCTGAAGTCGATTGGTTTCATGTTGGTTGGTTTTTGATCGAGGGGCTGTGTCCCGAGGAAGCCCGAGCGGTAGCGAGGAGTAAGACTCATGCCCCTCGCTACCGCTCGGCCTTCCCCGGAGCACAGCCTCTCGACCTTAGTTTGGTACCCGGAGTTGCTGCAGGGCTTCTTCAAAGGCCATAGCTCCGGCCAGCGCTCCGATCCGCTGTTCTTCCTCGCGCTCTTCAAGGATTGCTTCGGGAGAGTAGTGGTTCTTTACGAAACCGGTATCGAAATTACCGCTGATGAAGGCTTCGTGGCCGACGACGTAGCGCCCGAATGAAAGCGTCGTTTCAATGCCTTTAATGTGGTAGTTATCAATGGCTTCGCGCATTTTAGCTAAAGCTTCGCCGCGGTTGGCGCCGTAGGTAATCAGCTTGGCGATCATAGGGTCGTAGTAAATGGGAACGTCCATTCCTTCTTCGAAGCCGTCGTCTACGCGGATGCCGGGACCGGAGGGCAGGCGGTAGACCTCGAGGGTGCCGATGCTGGGCAGGAAGTTGTTGAGCGGGTCTTCAGCATAGACGCGCAATTCGATGGCGTGGCCGCGTATTTTCAGGTCTTCCTGCTGGAAGGCCAGCTTCTCGCCGCGGGCGATGAGGATTTGCTGTTCGACCAGGTCTACGCCGGTGATTAGCTCGGTAACCGGATGCTCTACCTGGAGGCGGGTGTTCATTTCCAGGAAGTAGAAATTGCCCTCGCCGTCGAGGAGGAATTCTACCGTACCGGCGCCAAGGTAATCGCAGGCTTTGGCGCACTTTACGGCGGCTTCTCCCATTCGGGCGCGCAGCGCAGGTGCAAGGTTGAGGGGGACGGAGGGCGCTTCTTCGACGACCTTCTGGTGCCGCCGTTGCACCGAGCACTCCCGCTCGAAGAGGTGAACAACGTTCCCGTGGCTATCGGCCAGTACCTGTATCTCAATGTGCCGGGGTGAAGTGACGTACTTCTCGATGAATACCGACCCATCGCCGAAGGCGGAGGTGGCTTCGGAGATGGCGCGTTCCATCTGTTCCTTGAGCTCCTCGCGGTTTTCTACGACGCGCATCCCTTTACCGCCGCCGCCAGCTGCTGCTTTGATGAGAATCGGATAGCCGACCTTGTCGCCAATCTCTTTAGCCAGCTCAACGTCGGTGATGGCTTCTTCAATGCCGGGGACCATTGGGATGTCGTAATCCGCAACGGCTTCCTTTGCCGCTAGTTTGTTGCCCATCACCTCGATGGCGTGGGGTTTGGGGCCGACGAAGATGATGCCGGCGGCTTCTACTTTGCGGGCGAACTCGGCGTTCTCACTCAAAAAACCGTAGCCGGGGTGAATGGCGTCGGCGCCGGTTTGCTTTGCTGCGGCGATGACCTTGTCCATTACCAGGTAGGACTGGTTGGAAGGGGCGGGGCCGAGGAGCACTGCTTCGTCCGCCGTACGGACGTGGGGCGCGTTGCGGTCTGCTTCGGAGTAGACGGCTACGGTGGCTATGCCCATTCGTTTTGCGGTGCGCATTACGCGGAGGGCTATTTCTCCTCGGTTGGCTATTAGTAGTTTTTTCATCTTCGGTTATAGTTCTTCGCTTCGCGTTTTGTGGTGGAGGTGCTTCGCACCTTTTTTGGAACACAGAGTTTAGCTGCGCTGCTACTTCGTGGTCACGGAGGTGGCACTGAATTGACGTCGTCGGAAAGTTGTCCAGATTTTCACTACTTCAGTGGTGTAATCGGTATTTTGTGGCGGGTGTCAATTTGAAACTCACGCCATATTTTCTCAGCGTAGTGGTCCGTTAATTTTTCAATGAAGTAGCTTCCTGCTGCAGGATCAGCCACTCTGTCGAGGTAAGATTCAAATTGTAATAGGTGGTGGACATTGGTGGCTATTCTGTTTGAGAAATCTGTTCCAATACCTCCATCTCCGGGGCTCAGCATGATGGTGTCAGCACCGCCGATAACTGCGGCCATTGCGTGGGTGGTGGATGCTATGCGGTTGGAGTTCTCGTCGGAGCCTTCTTTGATGATTCGGGGATGCGCCACAATCCGGCAGTCCGTTTGCTTGCCGCAAGATTCGCTGAGTAATTGCCAGCAAAGCCTCAGGGCTCTGAAACTGGCAACGGTTTCGAAAAAATTGTCGCTGGTAAAAACGTGGAAGACCGGCGGGAAAGGAGTTCCTAAGGTAACATCAGAATAGGCCAGAAACAGGTCATTTCCCATCGCGGAAGTGATGTTGTCCAGCAACCCAAATTCTTGACTAAAGTATTGTGGCCAGTCGGGTGAATGAGGTAAGCCTTCATACTGATAGGGGAAACCATTCTGGTCATCGTAGTACACTTCAACAAGGTCCAGTAAGACACCATCGAGCAAAGCTTCCATTATGCCATCCTTCAAATACTCATCGTAGTCCCCCGTAATATAGATGCTACTCACGCCGAGATTCAAGGCACTAAGGATCGCTTCATTGGTCTTTTTTACCCCTCTAAATTCGAATTCCTGTCCGATTCTCCAACTAGGCGAAGTGAAAAGAGGAGAGGGCTTATTTAGTGAATCATCCTGATGATGCAAAGGAGAAAAGCTTCGCCCTGCCACTTCAAAATAAAGACTAGAAAGCTCTTTTCCCCGCAGGTCTTTCTCCACTTTCGCCAGCCACTCTGCTTTACTTACTTCTGGAAATTTTGTTTGCATAGTTTTTGCTTTATACTCACGACGGGAACATAAGGTGAAAATATCTACCAGTATGGGCGACCGCAAGGAATCGCGCCTACTGACTGTTCTCAGTAGGCGCGCGTTCGCTGGCGCGAACGCAAAATCACCTCAGGTGACCGCTAGTCGATTTCAATTAGTAGCTGTTTCTTTTCAACGGCCTGCCCTTTTTCTACCGGGATGGCCTTCACTTCTCCGTCGACTTCCGCTTTGAGGACGTTCTCCATCTTCATCGCTTCGAGAATGATGAGGGGCGTTCCTTCGGTGACGTGGTCTCCGGGTTTGACCATCAGAGCGAGCACGAGGCCGGGCATGGGGGCGATTACGTTTTTGGACTTTACGGTGGAGACCGCTGCGAAGCCTAATTGCTTGACCAGCTGGTCTGTCTCGTCGGAGATGCGCATGCTTTGCTCACGTCCGTTGACGGTTAGGGTTACGGTTTTGGTCACTACATCGAGGGCAAGTACTTCGATGTGATAGGACTTTCCGTCGCGGAGTAGGTGGTAGTAGCCGGGGGTAGGGGAGCGTGCGTCGAGGCCGTTTAGTTCGTTGGCTTCGACGGGGTACTCCCGGTTGTTTATGGTTATTTGGTATTTGG
>JAPKCQ010000304.1 GCA_026421165.1 Lewinella sp.
GGACCTTCGGGGCTCTTTCGTAGGCTTTACCCACCTGACTACGTCCGGGGTTACCCCTGATACAGATTATAGAAAAGACGTATTTTTAGTGGATGCACCAAACACTAATTTTTCTGCAGCAAATGGAGTGGGTGGTTTCGACAATAATACCAACCCTTTGTACACAACGCAAGAAGAATTTGATGCGAAAAGAAGTAGGCTAGAAAGTGTATGGGGTGGACTTCTAGGCACAATGCCCATCCTTACGTGCACGTAAAGCTGAGACAAAAAGTACCAGGAGGTATTGAGCCAGACGACATCATCTATATGCGGTCTTCAGAAATGCACCTAATTGAGGCAGAGGCCAAAGCGATGATGAGTGACCTTTCTGGTGCTCAGGAAGCGCTAAGACCTCTGGGCGAAGAGCGTGACAGTGCGTATGACCCAACTATTTTCGATGCGCAGGAAGCGTTTATCGAGCACATTAAGTTTCAGAGAGGTCTGGAATTATGGGGCGAAGGTTTCCTGTTCCAGGATAAAATCCGTTGGGATGATCCAATTGACCACGCTGCCAATGGAGGCTCGGGAGCTTCTGAGACCTTGTACCAAGCTGGCTATTTTCAAGACAGACCCTCCGTCAATACGAAGTGGGTTTTCAAGATCCCTCAGAGAGAATTGGACGCTAATCCAAATCTCGGTCCGGGTGATCAAAATCCTTAATTACAGGACCATAAATTTAATGCCTGCCCTGATTAGTGTATAACTGAGCATCAAGCAGGAAAATCTTGAGTCATCCCGGACTTTGACATCGTCAAAGTCCGGGATGCTTAGTTTTATGCGGAAGCTTGTGGAATCAATTAGTTAAGCACATCAGCCTTTTTGGGAATGTGGGAAGAGATCAGATGCCAGACGTCAGCCCTGAACAAAACGACGTACGGTCAACGTTTTCACCCCAAAGACCTACTTTAAACCCCTTCACTGCACCTGCGGCCGCGCCCAAGTAAAGAATAACTGAGGGATAGAACAATTGAAAAACTTCCCCCTCTTCGCGCTGTTATGCCTGCTGACCTGCTGTACGGCCGAACCCCAAAAGAAAATATGACCACGAAACCCGCCGACTACCCCAAAATCAACGTCTCCTACCCTATCACCACCAAAACCAAACACACCGATACCTACGGCGACGTAGAAGTACGCGACGATTTCCACTGGTTGGAAGACGACAACGCCGCCAACACCAAAGGCTGGGTAACCGCCCAGAACGAAACCACCTTCGGCTACCTAGAAAAAATCCCCTTCCGCAAGGCCTTCGCAGACCGGATGACCGAACTGGTGAACTACCCCCGCATCGGCGCACCAAACAAAGTAGGCGACTACTACATTTGGAGCAAGAACGATGGCCTCCAGAACCAGTCCGTCTACTACTACCGCAAAGGGGACGACGGCGAAGAGAAAGTATTCATGGACCCCAACACCATGAACGAAGAAGGCACCACCGCCATCGGCCTGCTCGGCAGCGATAAAGACGACCGCTACATGGCCTACCGCCGCAGCGAAGCGGGCTCCGACTGGGGCAATATCTACGTCCGCGATATGGAGACCAATACCGACCTGGAAGACGAGCTCGAATGGGTCAAGTTCGGCGGCGCTGGCTGGTACAAAGACGGCTTCTTCTACAGCCGCTACCCCGCCCCGAAAGACGGCGAAGCGCTGAAGGGCAATAACCTCATGCACAGCGTCTACTACCACAAACTCGGCACGCCCCAGAGCGATGACCAACTGATCTACGAAGACAAGACCAACCCCACCTTCTACCACTACGGCGGCACCACCGAAGAAGAAGACTACTTCGTAATGTACGCAGCACCCGGCACCGACGGCTTTGCCATGTACTACCTCCCATTAGACGGCAAGGGCCTGCCCAACCGTAAGCCCATCGCCCTGTTCCCCGCAACGGCGCAGAAGAGCAGCGTGGTCCACAACGAAGGCAACGACTTCTGGGTCATGACCGACGTGGACGCGCCAAACTACCGCCTCGTAAAAATCAAGCTCGACCAGCCCCAAAAAGAAAACTGGACGGAGATCATCCCCGAAGGCAAGAACCTCCTGGCCAGCGTAAATACCGGCGGCGGCTACCTCTTCGCCAACTACCTCGAAAAAGCGACGGACCGCTGGTACCAGATGGGTTTTGACGGTAAAGGCAAAAAGGAAATCCAACTCCCCGGCCTCGGCAACGCCGGTGGCTTCGGTGGCGAAAAGGACGAGATGAAACTGTACTACGGCTTCACCTCCTTTACCTACCCCTACACCATCTTCGAGTACGACGTGGAATCGGGCGAAAGCCGCCCCTTCTTCCAGCCCGACCTGAAGTTTGACCCTACCGATTTCGAGGAAAGCCAGGTGACGTACAAAAGCAAGGATGGAACGCCGGTAACGATGTTCCTCGTCCACAAAAAAGGCCTGAAACTAGACGGTAACAACCCGACCTACCTCTACGGCTACGGCGGTTTCAACATCAGCCTGAGCCCCAGCTTCAGCGCTCTCCGCATCCCGATGCTGGAAAACGGTGCGGTCTACGCCATGGCCAACCTCCGTGGCGGCGGCGAGTACGGCGAAGAATGGCACAAAGCCGGAATGCAGGAGAACAAGCAGAACGTTTTCGACGACTTCATCGCCGCCGGAGAGTGGCTGATCGACGCAGGCTACACCAATAAGGATAAGCTGGCAATTGCCGGTGGCTCCAACGGTGGTCTGCTCGTAGGCGCGGCCATGACGCAACGGCCCGACCTCTTCGCCGTAGCATTTCCGGCCGTAGGCGTGATGGACATGCTCCGCTACCATAAATTCACCGTCGGCAAAGGCTGGATTCCCGAGTACGGTAGCAGCGAAGACCCTAAGATGTTCCCCATTCTTAAGGCCTACTCCCCGCTCCATAACCTCAAGGACGGCACCGAATACCCTTCCACGATGGTCACTACTGCCGACCATGATGACCGGGTAGTACCGGCCCACTCCTTCAAGTATGCCGCCCGTTTACAGGAGGCCCACGGCGGTGAAAATCCCGTCCTGATCCGCGTAGCCGTAGATGCTGGCCACGGTGCCGGCAAGCCGATCTCTAAGACGATTGAGGAGCAGGCTGATATTTGGAGTTTCTTCTTTTATGAGACTAAGAGCCCGGTTATTTATGGGCTTAAAGGTTGATAATATTTGATTCTCAATATTTTATTTGCTGCGCACGAGAAAAGAAAAACCGCACCCTGGCTTTTGCCTCGGTGCGGTTTTCTAATTCCCTCCATTTTCTAAGGGACGCGAATAGAATAAAACCGGATTTTCTGACCTGGCGTTTTTGTTCCTGCTGTCGCCAAAACAAGCCGGTCAGAAATCTGGTTTCGTTTTGTTCGCCTCCCTCAGCCGTAACTTTATCAATCATTCCAATCGTTTTAGAAATATGGACGTCCTACAACTCGAAGCACGCAGCTATTCAAAAGAGGAATACTTCGCCCTGCCCGCCGTCCGATCATCCGGTAAAACACGCTGCAGCCGCGCCTGATTATTCCTACGACTCCGTTATTCCTATAAAAACCGCTCGGAGGACGAGTCAGGGCTATCACCCGCCTCCACCGACGAGCTATTCCCCGCTCCCCCACCAACCAGCATTAGGCCGCCAGCCCTCCTCAAACATCTGCGCCCGCCGCTTTTCCATCAGCGGCAACAAAGTATCCCGCCGAAAAGCCGCCACTGCCGCCGATTGCTCCGCGTCAAAGCCAGGGTCCGGAGCGGCGTAATTGGCCCCCGCATCTTCCAGCCACGCCAGTAATTCATCCCGCATCGCTTCGGCAACTTCGGGATGGTCGCCGCCAATGTCGTACTCCTCCGCCCGGTCGTTGGAGAGGTCGTACAGTTCATCCACCCCCGTTTCCCAGTAGTGGATCAGTTTGTAATTATCACTCAGCATAACGGAAGAAGGGTCCCCGCCCTGGTTGCCGTAGTGCGGGTAATGCCAGTACAGATTGCGTGGGTGCCAAGCGCCAGAACCGTTTAGCGGGTTAAAAGCGGCACCATCAACATGTTGGCGCGGCCGCAGGTCCAAACCGGCGATGGAGAGCAGAGTTGGATAAATGTCCGCTCCGGTTACGGGCCGATCCACCGTATCGCCCCAAGCCTTCACCCCTGGATAACGCAGAAAAAACGGCACCCGTAAACCACCCTCCCACTGGTAGCCCTTACCGCCCCGCAGCGGCAGGTTCGACGTGGCGTAAGCATCCCCCGAAGCGACGCCGCCGTGGTCGGAGGTGAAGACGACGATCGTATTCTCCAACAATCCTTCGGCTTCAAGTTTGTCCATTACAATGCCGATGGCTGCGTCCATATCATTAAGCAGACCGGCGTAAACGGGATGGTCCTGAACGGTGCGGACGGGCAAGCGGCGCTCCATCGCGAAACCACTCTCGGCGGGCCTTCCTTCCGCCGCTTTGGTCCGAAACCGTTCCCACTGGGCCTCGCTCGTTTGCAGCGGCGCGTGTACGGCGTAGAAGGAGAGCATGGCGAAGAAGGGTTCGTCCCCGTCCTGCTTACCAATCCAATCGGCCGTCTCCCGGGCGAGGCGCTGGCTTAGTTGCTCTCCGGGCTGGCGGTTGGGCAGGTCGGGGTTTTTATAGGGATCGAAGAAGCCACCCGCCGGGCTGCCCTTGTCGTTGCCGCCGATGTTGACCTCAAAACCGTGGTCCTGCGGCCCGGAGCCTATTCCGCCCAGGTGCCACTTTCCGGCGAAGAAGGTTTGGTAGCCAGCGTCTTGGAAGGCTTCGGCCATGGTGAGGTCGGCAGTATCCAATGCATGGGCGTAGTCGGCCGGGAGAAGTTCGTCGTAGCGTCCGGATTTGCGCCAGGCCGTCCCCGTTTTCGCGCCGATCCAGTCGGTGATGCCGTGGCGGGCGGTGAACTTGCCGGTCATGATGCTGGCGCGGGCGGGAGAGCATACGCGGGAGCAGGTGTAGGCGCGGGTGAATTGGAGGCCGCTACGCGCCAACTCATCGAGGTGTGGTGTTTCGTAGAAGCTGCTGCCGGTTACGCCGAGGTCGTGGTAGCCGAGGTCGTCGGCTAGGATGAATAAGACGTTGGGGGGGTGGGCCTCGTCGGTTGAGCAACTGAGTAACGTAAAAAACAGGAGAACGGTCAGGAGCCCCTTGGTGATGGCTGGTTTCATAAGGTTTAAGGTAGGTACTTCTGCCGGAATCTATGCGGCTGTATTACTTCCCCAAAATTGAGCGGCTGCCCAACAATCATCAGGGCGGGGCCGCAGGTGCAAAGAACGTTTGAGGGCAACGGTACTACCAAAACAAGGATGGGACGGGGACAAATTGATCCCTACAGAATCAACTACTTTTACCCCGTGCAAAACATTCTCCCCTACTTCAACCTAAGCGGCCCCATATCTCCCTTAGGTTCCGGACACATCAACGACTCCTACCGCGTAGGCGAAGGTCACCTCCTGCAACGTATCAACCACCAGGTATTCCCCGATGTGGCCGGGCTGATGAGCAACATCGACCTGGTTACCGGGCACATCCGCAAAAAGATCGCCGCCGCGACGGGCGAAGCGGCAAACCAGCAGACTTTGACCGTCGTCCCCACCAAAGACGG
>JAPKCQ010000048.1 GCA_026421165.1 Lewinella sp.
TGAAGTGGTACCACTTTATGAAGGACAATGACCTGTTTGGCGGCGACGAAGAAGAGTGATTAGTCTTTTAGTTCGTTAGTCTACTGGTCCGTTAGGCGGGCAGGACAAAACAGCCCCGGCAACATGCTTGTTGCCGGGGCTGTGTGCGTCTAAAAGACTAACAGACTATTTAGTGTTTCGAATCTTAAGGATCTTAACTTCTACCCGTTGGTTTCTGCGGTTGCAGTCTACGGTGTCATCCAGACAGACGGGGCGGCTTTTACCGTAGCCTTTGGGCAGCAGGCGTTCGAAACCGATGTCGTACCGCTTGAGGTACGAGACTACGGTTTTGGCACGGTCGGAGCTCAGGTCGGAGGCGTAGAAATCGGTGGCCATGCGGCTTGCGTGACCACCAATCTCCACGATCACATTGTCGTTGTCTTTCATAAATTCTACAATTTCCTGGAGCGCTTGCTCACTCGCTCCTTCGAGCTCGGCGCTGTTGGTTTTGAAGGAAATATTCTCTACGGTGAAGACTTCGCCTTCCTTCAGGATGGCTTCGGTCTGGCCGAGGCGGACGATGGGTTCTTCCGGTAATTTGGGGACGAAAGTGTTGGGTGGGTAGGATGGCACTTTTTTTGGCTTCGGTACCGGGGTGGTGACGATATTTTTTTCGGGGTTGCTCGGTGCTATGGCAACGGGGAAGTCGGTTAGCATGTCCCTTTCGTCTTCACAGTCGATGGGCACGAGCGGGCGTGCATTGTCCACCAGGATATTTCCGTTGGTGGCCAGCAGGATAGCTTCGGGGTAATAGACTTCGAGGATAATGTGGGTAAAATCGTCTTCGGGACTCAGCTTTAGCCGGTATTGGCGCCAGTTGGAATTGCTTACAAGTCCGGAAGATCCGAGCAGTTGAGCGCGGTCGCAAATCGAGTAGCCACCCCATACGCGAAGCCGAACAGGCGTCACGTAGTTGGTGGGTTGACGAGTCATGCGGCTCATGCTCAGGTAAGTTAGGGAGCGTGCGAGGTGGATGTCGAGCCGGTAGCACTGGCCAGCTACAAAGGGTTGGCTGAGTTGCTGCCCGACGCTTTCCCAGGTCTCGGTATCACGGGTGACCATGCCGAGGAAGGTGTTCTCGTGCTGGGCTTTCATGCCGACCCTGAATAGGAATTCCGGATCGGGGTGAACGTCGGGTGGGGTTTCGCCGGGAGCGCCGCAGTTGGTCCAGCCGCGGGGCGGGGAACTGTTGCGGGGCATATCCTCGAAAGAAGGATTGCGGAGGAAGATCAGTCCTTCTTCATTCTGGGCCGTTAGCGCGCCGGCGGCGAGCGTAAAGTAGACGAAAAATAGCAGACGAAGTGAATGCAGCATAGGTGCGTTGCCTTAATTTAATTTTATAACGCACGAGATGGCGTTGCTGTTGCCACTAGGGGGGAGAGTTGGCGAGTCACGGAGCCATCGAGGTGCTACCGTGCGTACCGTTTGCGTCGTTTTACGCGCTCACCTTGGATGATTAAACTTTTCATTGCACCTGCGGCCGCGCCCTCAAAACCATGGCCAAACAAGCGGTACTTTTACTTGACCTAAAGCATCGCCAGGAAATGAAAAATATACTCTTACTAGCACTAACTTTTTTTGCCCTAAACTTCAGCCTCTCTGCCCAGCAAAAAGACCTCAAAGTAGGCCTTGTACTAAGTGGTGGGGGTGCCAGAGGCTATGCACACATCGGTGCACTTCAGGTACTCGAAGAAGCCGGCGTCCGAATAGATTATATTGGTGGCACCAGTATGGGTTCTATCGTCGGCGGCCTCTACGCCGCCGGTTATTCTGCCGGCCAACTGGAACAAATGCTACGGAAAACCGACATCATGGCCGAGCTACAGGACGAGGTTGGCCGCGAATACCGTACCATCTACGAGAAAATTTACACAGAGTATTACCTCATCGGCCTCAGCCTGAAAGACTTTGCCATCGTGTTACCCACCGCCCTTTCCGACGGGCAGCGTATCCACGACCTGTTCAGCCATTGGACCGCTGGAGTAGCCGAAATAAAAGACTTCGACAAGCTACCCATTCCTTTCCTCTGCATTGGTACCGACATCGAGACCGGAGAGGCCGTACTGCTGGAAAAAGGCAAACTGGCCGACGCCATGCGGGCCAGCGCCGCGCTACCGGGTATCATCAGCCCTTACGAAATGAACGGTCACGTGATGACGGATGGCGGCGTTTCTAACAACTACCCCGCCGAAGAAGTGAAAAATAAGGGAATGGACTATTTGATTGGTATTACCGTCGAACAAGATCCGTTTAAAGCTGAGGACATCGAATCCTTAGGACAATTACTTCTCCAAATTGCCTTCTTTCAAGCTACTCGACGCAACATAGAGCAGTACAAACTGACCGATATTGACATCGACCCTGACCTCGGGGAGTACACACAGTTGAGCTTTGAAGCCATCGATGACCTCGTGAAAGCTGGCCGCGAAGCCGCCCGGAAAATACTGCCCACCCTTGATTCTATTGCTAACCTCCAGCAAAAGAAAGTTTCGGTGGACAGTATCCAAATACCAGAATATTTAAATGCTTCGATCGTGGAAATTATGGGGAATAACGACCTGAGCCGACGGCAAGTGCTCAGCTTTTTTAAAGGCGAGTTGCCAGGGAAAATAAGCTGGATGGACTTTCGGGAAGGCCTTGTTGCACTCTACGCCACCGGCCGCTACTCTAACATTGATTACGATTGGACGGATATGCCTGGACCAAATCAGGACAATGCCGTGAAGCTGGCTTTGCAGCTCAAGCAATCTCTTGATTTCGGTCAGCAACTCCGCCTGGGCTTGCACTACGACGAGGTTTACCGCGCGAATATTCTGGCTGGCCTTACGATTAATGACATTTTATGGGACAACACTCAAACGACCATTGACCTGATCGGCGGCAGTCGTTTTCGTTACCGTTTTGACTACCGTTTCAACAGAGTTAATGGCTCAGCTATCGGGCTGCGCAGCCGGCTCCATTACGCTGAAGTTGGGATTGATTTGCCCGACCTGATGGTAACCCCGGGTGGACTACAGATTGAACAGCTAGACTTTCGTTTTACCGACCTGAACGTCGAAGCCTATTGGGATTTCCGCCAGACGGACAACTCATTTACCGGCATCGCTGCAGAATTGAAGTATTATCAAAATGCTTCTAGCCAACTTGCCGGAGCCGAAGATACGGATGGATTCCGCCTAGGGGATGATAACTACTTTATCCCCAAGGCCTACTTCCTCTATGATAAACTGGACAACCGAAACTTCCCGATGTCGGGCTTCTCTATCAGCGCTAAAGCCCGGGCTATTTGGAACCTGGGTGAGCCCGTTGCAAACGAGGATCAATGGACTTATAACGGAGATGTTGAGTTTCTGATCTATCAGCCGTTTGGTAAAAAGTTTAGCATCGGCCTTGAGGTTATGGCAGGTGGCTTTATCGGAACCTCTTCCTTTCCTTTCCGTTATTATCTGGGGAGTAACAACCGTAACCTGATGAACAACTTCAAACTGTTTCCAAGTCTGAAATTAGGGCAGGCTTCGGGTGATGACCTGTTAATGGGGGAATTTACTACCCGCTTCCATCCCGTAGGAAATCACTTCTTCACGCTAGGCGCTCGCGCAGCGCACTTGGGTAACGCAGAAGGAATATCAACCTCTGTGAGCCGCCGCTGGTTGGGGGCCGCCCGGATCACTTACGGCTTTAGTTCTCCGCTCGGCCCGCTGGAGCTAACTTATGCACAGGGTAACGTAGGTGAGGAGGTTTACTTTAATCTGGGGTACTGGTTTTAGCGGGTGATGCGAAAGGGGTAATTGTTGCGAAAGGTTGGGTTGCTCTGGCTTATTAGAAGGACTAAAAGGTTTATGTCGGTAACGAGCGTTACTTTTACGCGATTTCATTCACACTAGTTACTACTTTTTTATGCTGAATCTTCCTTTGCTTAAAGCTATCTGTGAAGCCCCCGGTGTCTCCGGTTTTGAGCGACGTATCCGTGAACTCGTAATCCGTGAAGTAACGGACCTTTCCGATGAGGTTCAGGTAGATAACATGGGCAATGTGATGGCCATCCGCCGTGGTAAGAACCCCAAACGGGTGATGGTGGGTGCACACATGGATGAGATCGGTTTCATCGTTAACTACATCGATGATAAAGGCTTTCTCCGTTTCTTGCCGCTGGGTGGATTTGATCCTAAAACATTGACGGCGCAAAGAGTGATTGTGCATGGTCGTAAAGATGTACTAGGCGTACTTGGCTGTAAGCCTATTCACATCATGAAGCCGGAGGAACGCAAGAACGTGGTTCCACTCAACGAGTATTTCGTTGATACCGGCATGACGAAGGAGGAGGTAGAGAAGTGGGTGCGTGTGGGTGATCCCATCTCCCGCGAGCGGGCACTTACTGAGATTGGAGACTGCGTGACGAGTAAATCGCTGGATAATCGCGTTTCGGTTTTCATCCTTATCGAGACACTCCGCCGCCTGAAGGGCCAGGAGTTACCTTACGATCTCTACGCTACCTTCACGGTACAGGAGGAAGTAGGCCTCCGTGGAGCAATGGGGAGCGTTGGCCACATCGATCCCGATTTTGGCTTCGGACTCGACGTCACTATTGCTTACGACGTACCCGGTGCCAGCCCCCATGAAACGGTAACTTCCCTGGGTGCGGGAACGGCCATCAAGGTCCTCGACGGTTCAGTTATTTCCGATTACCGGATGGTCAATTACCTCAAAGAACTTGCTAGTAAGGAAGGCATTAAAACACAGTTGGAGCTACTACCTGCGGGCGGTACGGATACGGCAGCCATTCAGCGCTACGGCAATAAGGGCGCGATCGTAGGTGCAATATCAATCCCGCTGAGGAATATGCACCAAAGCACAGAAATGGCTCATGTTGAGGATATTGAGCATACCATCAACCTCCTGACCGAAGGCATTCGCCAACTGGGTACTTATAACTGGGACTTTAGCCAGGATCACGGCCAAAACAAGCATCCCGATGCTAGTGTGGATGGGGCTTTTGACTGGATGTAAGGCAGTGTAGTCTGGTCTGGTCTGGCAGTAATGTAGTCGCTTCTGCACGTAAGGCAAACGTGATAGCTTAGATGCTTACTTCATTGGTGGCTGCTTTGTTTTCGTGGTAATCTTCGCCTTGTAAGGCGAAGCCGCACGAGCGAAGCGAGTGTCTACCCTAAGGGACGTCGTATAACGTGCGGAGCGACTATCAGGTGGCATTATTACCGCTGTTCTCCCCAACCCTCTCTGTCCAAATTACGGAAGTTGATCGCCTCGGCAAGGTGGCGGGGGAGGATATCTTCGGCCCCTTCAAGATCTGCGATGGTACGGGAAACCTTCAGGATACGGTCGTAGGCACGGGCGCTCATCTGGAGCTTTTCCATGGCCTGCTTCAGGAGCTCGGTTCCTTTTTCATCGATGATGCACCATTTCCTGACGAGACGGCTGGGCATTTGGGCGTTGTTGTAGATGTTGGTTTGCCCTTCATAGCGATCGGCCTGGATCTTGCGGGCGGCCACTACCCGCTCGGCGATGATGGCGCTCGTTTCGGTCTCCTCATTTTTTCCGGTTAGCTTTTCTAGTGGGACGGGGGTGACTTCTACCTGTAGGTCAATCCGGTCAAGCAGTGGCCCGCTGATTTTACTGAGGTAGCGTTTAACAGTCCCTGGCGGGCAGGTGCAGTCACGTTTTGGATGGTTGAAGAAGCCACAGGGGCAAGGGTTCATACTGGCGATGAGCATGAAGCCGGCGGGAAAATCGACCGTAAGCTTCGCCCGGCTGATAATTATCCGGCGTTCCTCCATCGGTTGTCGCATCACCTCAAGGGCGCTGCGTTTGAACTCGGGGAGCTCGTCCAGGAACAGCACACCGTTGTGACTTAGGCTAATCTCTCCCGGCCTCGGGTAGCTGCCTCCACCAACAAGGGCAACATCGCTGATGGTGTGGTGAGGGGCACGGAAGGGGCGGGTGGTGATTAATGCCGCATTTTCAGGCAAAAGACCAGCTACGGAATGGATCTTGGTGGTTTCCAGCGCTTCGCGGAGATCCAGCGGCGGCAGGATGGTGGGTAGCCGCCGGGCGAGCATGGTTTTACCAGCCCCGGGTGGACCGATGAGAATGACGTTATGCCCCCCGGCGGCGGCGATCGTCATGGCACGTTTGATATTCTCCTGGCCGCGGACGTCGCTGAAGTCCACGTCAAAACTCGTTCGTTCCTTGAAGAACTCTTCGCGGGTATCTACCCATACCGGTTCTAGTTTTAGTACTCCGGAGACGAAGTCTATGGCTTCGCGGAGGGAGCTCACGCCGTAGACGGGTAGGTCGCTGACGATGGCGGCCTCGCGGGCGTTCTCCGCTGGGAGGATGAAGCCCTTGTATCCCTTGGCGCGCGCCTGGATGGCGATGGGTAGGGCGCCTTTGATAGGGCGGAGCTCTCCGCTCAATGACAATTCTCCCATGATCATGTACTCGCTAAGATCCTGAACGGTGATTTGACCGGTGGCGTTGAGATAGGCCAAGGCGATGGGTAGGTCGTAGGCAGCTCCCTCCTTGCGGATGTCCGCAGGGGCGAGATTGATGACAATCTTCATCCGTTTGTTGTAAAACCCGCTGTTGACGACGGCGGCTTCGATCCGGTAGGAGCCTTCACGAATAGCACTGTCGGGCAAGCCTACGACATTGTACCAGGGTTTGTGTTCGCTTACGTGGCCACCCGCGTTTACCTCAACGGTTATGCACCGGGCATCAACGCCTTCAACGGCGCTGGCAAAAGTTTTGACTAACATAAAAGGCTACAGTTTGTGTGTAGCGCACTATTTCGAGACGTAAATGTAGTTTATTTTGACAAAATAAACAAATTTTGGTTAATGATAATCCAAAGGTTGCGGTACTGTGGCCTTACTATTCCGTTACGAAGGGAGGATTTCGTCCCGCTTCGTAGCGTAATAGTATGGGTACAGTACCTCACCCTTATTTTTTATTGTACCTGCGGCCGCGCCAGACGAAGCTATTCTAGTGATCAACCCGTAAGTACCAAGACTTGGGTGCATTGAAACTTAGAGTACACTGTACTAGGCATTAGGGTCTCCTCGGTTCAACCAGGGTGGTAAAACCGTTTTGGCAAAGTAATACGCAATCAAGGCGCCGGTAATAGCCCCGCCGATATGGGCGAAGTGAGCAATGTTATCAAAGTCGAGTTTGAGAATACCGAGGACCAGGTCGATGAGGAAGAAACCGGGGATCATGTAAGCCGCGTAGATGCCGATGGGAATGAAAATGATCTGAAGTTTCTGCCAAGGAAAGAGCACCGCAAAGGCCGCAGCAATTCCGGAGACGGCACCACTCGCGCCAAGCACAGGTCGTCCGTTTTTCAGGTAATCCCCATACTCCAGCATTAGGCCATGAGATCGTTCAATAATTTCTGGCGTAGCATTGCCTAGGGCCATTTGGTTCTGGAGCGTTCCGACGATCTTGCTGACGGTTTGCTTGTTCTCGTCGAGGAGTTGGCCAGTCGCTACTTTGTCGAAGAATACGTTCAGGTTACTGAGGGTGGGGTTGGCATTGAAAGCGGCAGCCAAGTCCTGGTATTTATTGATTTCGTACCAGGCTTCGAGACTGTGGAGGCCGGCCGCGCCGAATGCTGCCACTAAATAGAGAAACAGAAAGTTTTTTCCACCAAGCCGCTTCTCTACAATGGGCCCAAGGAAGTACAGACTGAGCATGTTGAACGCGATGTGCGTAAGGTTGGCATGCATGAAAAAATGAGAGACCAATTGGTAAGGCTCGAACTCCTGTCCGCCGGGATAATAAAGGCTTAAGGTGCTAGCTGCTACTAAATCAAACCCCATTAACTCTCCGGGCAGGTAAGCGACCACGAATACGAGGACGTTTAGGATGATTAGGTACTTTATGATTGGGGTTACTGGAGGCATAAGTTAGTAATGTAGTAATTTAGTGATGTAGTCGGTGCCGAACTACACTACCACGTTACTACTCAAATTGTTTATCAATTTCCGCCAATTCATATTTAACGAAGCAACGCCGGCCGTTGGGCGCCAGTCGGGGTTGCTCGCAGGCGAAAAGGCGATTGATTAGAGAACGCATTTCAGCTACGTCGAGCTGTTGCCCAGCTTTGATGGCGGCGCTACGAACGAGGGCCTTGGCCAGCCGGACGTGCCCGTTACTTTCCACGTCCACGTCGTTGTGGTACTGTTCTAGGAGTTGTTCGAGGAGCTGAATTTCGTTTTGTCCGGCCAGTTCGGCGGGGATGCCGCGGACGATGAAGGACTCGCCGCCGAAGTGCTCCACATCGAAGCCGAGTTGGCGCAGGTCGGGGAGGATACTATTCATCAGGCCTACGTCGACGTGTGGCAGTTCGAGTGTTTGCGGGAAGAGGGATTGTTGCGATGCAGCGGGGGCGTCCTGTAATGTCCGTAAAAACTGTTCGTACAGGATGCGCTGGTGGGCGGACCGCTGATCAATCAGCAGCCAGCCGCCTTTGATCGGGGAGATGATGTAGCGCTGGTGTAGCTGATAGGGCGCACGGTCTTGAGGTACGGCGGGGTTTTCCTTTATACCATCGTCATGGCTCATCCGGCTGGGGAGGAGTTCGCCCATTTCTGGATTGGAGGTCTCGGATTCACCAAAGTCGATGAAGGGTGTTTCGGGAGCCGCCGCCGCGTCCTGGCCGAGCCCTTCGTAGAGTTGACTCCAGTTGCGCAAGTTGGAGGCGTGGCGGGCGGCTTCGGACTCGGGCATCCCGGCAGATGATTTGCTTCCGGAGAAACCATTGCTACTTGCTGGAGCTGGTTTGCGGTAGTCGTCGTTCATCCTACTGGGGAGGGGCTCTCCCTGTTCGTCCGGCATCCGGGTATTGGTGATATTGGTCCGGGACGGAGAGAAGGGGTTATCGGTCTCGAAGTCGATAGAGGGCATGATGCTGGCTCTGCCGAGTCCGTGACGGATGGTGGCTTTGAGGTAATTATAGATCAGCCGTTCATCTTCGAATTTGATCTCCTGTTTGGTGGGGTGGACGTTGACATCGATTCGTGCCGGATCAATGTCAAGGTAGATAACGTAAAAAGGGTAAGACTCCTTCGGTAGCAGGTCATCATAAGCGGAGGTTACCGCGTGGTGTAGGTAACTACTCTTGATGAAGCGGTTGTTGATGAAGAAGAACTGCCCGACGCGGGATTTACGTGCAGCTTCCGGCTTGCCGACGAAGCCGCTGATGGAGAGCACGTCCGTATCCTCCTGGATGGGGACGAGCAGCTTATCGTACTTGCGGCCAAATACCTGGACGACGCGTTGACGTAGTTTGCCCGCGGGCAGCGCCAGATCGAGCCGACCGTTGACGTGGAGATCGAAGCGGACTTCCGGGTAGGCCAGGGTGATGCGGATGTATTCGTCGCGAATATGCCGAAGCTCCACGGTGTCGCTCTTTAGAAAGTTCCGGCGGGCGGGAATATTGAAGAAGAGGTTACGTACGGAGATGGTGGTGCCGGGGGCGGCGGCAACGGGTTCCTG
This sequence comes from Lewinella sp., assembly GCA_026421165.1. Lineage (GTDB taxonomy): Bacteria > Bacteroidota > Bacteroidia > Chitinophagales > Saprospiraceae > Neolewinella. The sequence goes on from JAPKCQ010000048.1 coordinate 9,553, forward strand.
GATCTTGACTTCGCTGGCTTCGACGACGATGCGGGTGCCGAGCTCGTCGGGTGCTCGTCGGGTTTTCATCTCCATCTGGGCGATGGCGACGATGCTGGCTAGGGCCTCGCCGCGAAAACCCATGGTGCGCAGGGCGAAGAGATCATCGGCGTTGCGCAGCTTGCTCGTTGCGTGGCGTTCGAGCGACATGCGGGCGTCGGTTTCTGACATTCCGCAGCCGTTGTCTCTTACTTGAATGAGGGCTTTCCCGCTGTCTTTTACCAGCAATTCAACCTCTGAGGCACCGGAATCGATGGCGTTTTCGACTAGTTCTTTCACGACGCTGGCTGGCCGCTGGATCACTTCACCGGCGGCGATCTGGTTGGCAATGGCGTCGGGTAGCAGGTGGACGAGGTTGTCCGTCATCGGAGGAAATTAGTTGAATTAGTGATGGTCTTTACCTTGGGCTAAGGTACGCAAATATAGTGAGTTGAAGCGTTGGTGAGCCGCCGAGTTGTCGCCGCACTTTGTGGGCGCGGTAGGTAGGGGTAGGCATAGCTGTCGCCAGATAATTATCAAGGCGCGGGTGCAAAGGAAAAGTTTAAAGATCGCTGAATTCTCTCAAGAGGCTGTTAGGACTATCCATGTTTGTTAGGCCATCGGTGAGCAAGCGTAGCGCCGCGAACGGTAGCTTAGTTAGCCACTTAGTGATTCACTAACTTTCCAACTCACTTAACTAAGCCAGGCCTCCAACTCAGGGAAGTAAAGCTCATAAACAACGTACGCCAACCCCATGAGAGAAATCAGGACGATGAGCAAGGTTGAGTTGGATTTCTTAACCCGCGCACTGCGGTATGCCCCTGCGGCTTCACCACCCGCCCCCTTGCGAAAGCCACCGGAAATACGGGTTTTCATCGCATCAACGCCCCCATTCTGAATCTGCTCAACGCGTTGTTTAATTTTTTCCGCTTCTTCCTTTTTTGGGTCCCAGAAGCGGGGCTTGTAGCTGAATTGCTGGTTCTTTACTGATTTGAAGAGGCGGAGGAAAGCCATGGTGGATCGGTTTTTTTTTATAACGGACAAAGTTATGGAAAGATGCAGAGAGTACGCAGGCTGGTGCGTGTCACGGGCAAAACTATTTCATCCTAATCTCGCTGCGCCGTAGCCTGTAGATCAACTCATCTTCCGCCCGACCATGTTTCCAAATCGTATCCGTGAGGCTTGCTTCCAGCGTGAAGCCTGCTTTTTTTAGTACCTGCTGCAAACCGATATTATTGCCGAAAATGCGCGTAATCTTCGGGCGGGCCTCAAAGCCGTACCGGACCATTAGCCAGGTCGCCTCGGTAACGTATTCTTTTCCTCAGTAGGGTTTGCCGAGCCAGTAAACCATTCCCCGGTTGCGGCGCATGATGTTGTGCTGGCGGTGAAGACCAATGGCTCCAATAGGCCACTCACCAACCCAGTCATAATTTACTAGCCCTAGGGAAAAACACCCAAAACCCAACCGCCGCCAAAACTCCAACCACTCCCGGTACCAGCCAGATTACCGACCAATCATGCCCGCCACTCGGTAGCGTATTAGCCAGTACCACCTCTCCCGCAATCCAGCTACCGATAAAAATACCGACGCCCTGGTTGGCAAAAGAGACGAGCCCCTGCGCCGTACTTCGTAGCGCTACTGGTACCCGGTTGTCAACATATATCTGCGCCGCAATCACAATCCAGGCAAAGGCGATTCCCTGCACAGCAATGCCTAGGTAGAGCAGAAATTCGTAATTGTCTGGCCGGGCAAAAGAGAAAAGGAAATAACGCAAGCCCCAAAGGAGAAGCCCCCAGAAAACAATGCGCCGAAAGCGCATTCTCCGAAACACGAACGGCATCGAAACCACTACCCCGATCTCCACGAGCTGCCCCAAAGACATCTTCGCAGCTGCCGCCGACCAGCCGATTTCGTTTAGGAACGGATTCACGAAACTGTAATAAAACGACGCCGGAACACACGAAAAAATGACCGCCAGCAGCAAAACGATCATCCCTGGCTCACGGATAATTCGGCTAACCTCCGGCCCGGTAAGCATAGAAAAATTGAAACCCGGTTGCGGAGGGACGCGGGGCAGGCTCAGTGCCGTAACGGCCGTAATGATTGCCATTACACCGCCTGCAACCAACGGCCAGGGCGAGTTCTCTACTCCGAAATAACTTAGCCCCAAACCGACGAACATGAACGAAACCGTCCCCCAGGCCCGCACGGCAGGGAAACTTTTCGCCGGCGTTTCCAACTGATGGAAACAGATGGCAGCCAGCAAGCCGAAGGTGGGGATGAAGCAGAGGTTGAACACCAGAATAAACACATAAACAGCCCAAAAGGAGGTGGCAAAAAAACAGGCCGTGATCGCAACAGCGGCCAGTACGTTCAGCAGCACTAGCATCCGATCGGCGCTGAAATGCCGGTCTGCCAGCCAACCAACTACTGGTGGGGCTACCGTAGCAGCAATGGCATTGGTGGCGTAGACCATTCCCACTTCCCGACCGCTGAAACCGAGCGTTTGAAGCATGTAAGTGCTGAGGCTGATGACGCTGGTGGCGAAGACTGCATTTTGCAGAAATTGTAGGGCCGATAGGCGGAAGGTGGTGGACATAGCAGCGAAGGTACGGACCTCTTAAAAAGCGTAAGTTATTTGTACGACGTCCCTAAACGCACAGGTCGTCGTTACGAAGGTTTTCTCCCACTTCCTTTACCGTCATCGGAACCTTGTCGGGGTCGAGTTCCAGAACGGTATCCGGGTTTTTTCCGGTAGTCATCATATGGATGACCAGGCCGGTAATACAAATCACTTGACCAATCAGGCCAAAGAGAAGAAAATATTCACCGCCGGGCCAAGATTCAATTTTGAACATAGCACCGACTAAGATCAGGATGGTAGATAGGGCAATGCCAACAATTAGTGCGATTTTTATTTTGGGTTTTTTTATACAAAAGCAGGAGGATGGCTCTTTGTTCTCTACTTTGGAAGCCTTTTTCAGGTTGAAAATCAAACGATCAAGTCTTCCGAATCTTCCCGGGGTAACGCTTCTTTTTTTCGGCCTTTTCAGGAAAGGTATCATGATTCTAATGAATCAACACATTTTTTTTGAAGGTGCCAGACTGTATGACTAGGTTTAAAAGTGTGCGGTAGAAATTAAAAAGGATCAATCAGTAAAATCCGTGAAAGGGCCATGATAGTAGGTGCCAATACTTGAGCGGATTGCGAGTATTAGACGTACCGTAAAGACGGAAGGGATTGCTACTGGCCGTCGGAAAAGAGGCTTATATGAAGCATCCATCATTTGTCTCGTAACAAAACGTCCCCTACATTTGCATCAGCAGCGGAAACAACCGTAGCCAAATTTATAACGAAGCGTGGAGAGCACAGGCTCAACGAAACGCTGGCAACCACTTCCCTCTGGCCGGAGGAAAAAGGTGCCAAATCCTGCCGCGATTTTGCGGGTATATAAAAATTTTAGCCAATGCATCAATCCACAAAACCTATCCGTCTCGTGCCTATAATCGGCAGCGACTATGGATAAACAGTTTCTTCAAGACGAACTCCTCCTTGGCCAACTCCTTGACCTCGTAAAGAAATTCACCATCGGCTTCCGGGCTGATGATGAACGGCCCGCAGGTTCTGCTCTGCGCAAGGTCCCCAGTTTTAGTTTGCCTGATTTGGGCGACGGTGCGCAGGATGCAATGAAAGTTTTTGGAGAGCAATGGCAGGACTACTTCGTCGCTTCGCCCTCTAATCGCTACCTCGGCTACGTTACCGGAGGAACCACTCCGGCGGCGCTCGTCGGAGACTGGCTAACTACGGCACTCGACCAAAACCCGCAGGCCGTTAAAGGCTTCGGTGATGTCTCCGCTGCCGTAGAGTTGGCCACCATCGGTCTATTACGCGACCTCTTCGGCTTACCAACGTTTTTCAACGGTGGTTTCGTGACCGGCGCGACGATGTCAACCTTTACTTGTCTCGGTGTCGCCCGGCAGTGGGTTGGTGCAAAGCAGGGCTACGATGTGGCGAAGGACGGACTCCAACAACCGATTCCCATCCTAACGGCCACGCCCCACAGCTCTGCCGTAAAGTGCCTTTCCATGCTGGGAATCGGTAGCCGCAACATCGTTAAGGTTGCGACGCTGCCCGGAAGTGAAGCGATGGACATTAATGACCTGGAAACGAAAATTACGGAATTAAACGGTGATCCCTTCATCATCATCGCCAGCAGCGGCACCGTCAATACTGTCGATTTTGACGACTTACTGGCCATCGCTCGTCTTCGGGACGAGCACGGGTGCTGGGTCCATGTAGACGCGGCCTTCGGCGGGTTTGCGGCCCTCAGCCCGGAGCACGCGCACCTCATCGCTGGCTGGGAAATGGCAGACAGCGTTACGGTGGACAACCATAAATGGCTCAACGTACCGTATGATTCAGCCTGTTGGTTCATCCGGGAGGAGCATTTGCCCTTGCAGATTGCGACCTTCCAGAACAGCAGCGCTCCCTACCTCGGTGATCCAGCGGCGGACTTTAACTACCTCAACGTTGGGCCGGAGAACAGCCGGCGCCTACGGGCCTTACCGGCCTGGTTCAGCCTCCATGCTTACGGGCGATCGGGCTACGAAGACATCGTTACGCGTTGTATTAAAACGGCTTTCCTCCTTGGCTCTGCGCTCAGTGAAGACCCCGCCTTCGAGCTCTTAGCAGAGGTGAAACTCAACGTAGTAGCTTTCACGCTAACCGACGCCGCTCCGGAAAGAATCAATGCTTTGGTCCAGCGGCTGAACGATAGAGGCCGCTATTTTCTCTCTCCAACGACGCTCTTTGGCCGAAGGGGACTACGTGCTGCCTTCGTGAACTGGCAGTGCGAAACCTCCCAGGTCGAAGAGATTGTCTCCGAACTCCACCTTGCCCTCAAAGAACTTCCTTTTGCACCTGCGGCCGCGCCTACTTAGGTAAGCCGCACACCTCTAACATAGTCGCAAAGCGACATTCCCTTCAGATGATCTTGGACGAAGTCCGAGGTCTTAACCCTCTTAAAATGAAATTCGAAACCTTACAACTACACGCCGGCCAGGAAGTGGACGAAACCACCCGCAGCCGTGCCTTGCCGCTTTATCAAACAACGAGCTTCACCTTCCGTGATAGCGAGCACGGCGCCAAACTTTTCTCCCTTCAAGAGTTTGGTAACATCTATACCCGCATCATGAACCCGACCACGGACGCGTTCGAAAAGCGGGTAGCTGCCCTCGAAGGTGGAGTTGCTGCCGTTGCGACCGCTTCCGGTCTGGCCGCTCAGTTCATCGCCATCAATAACATCGTTCAGGCGGGCGAAAATATCGTTTCCAGCCCCTATCTCTACGGCGGAACCTACAACCAGTTCAAGGTCGCCTTCAAGCGCCTTGGCATCGAGGTCCGCTTCGCTGACAGCAGCGATCCGGCCGACTTTGCCAAGCTAATTGACGATAAAACCAAGGCGATCTACACCGAAACATTGCCTAACCCGAGCTTCCTTGTTCCCGACTTCGAGGGCCTGAGCGCACTGGCGAAGAAAGTAGACTTGCCGCTGATCGTAGACAATACCTTCGGTGCCTGCGGTTACCTCTGCGCTCCGCTTAAGCACGGTGCCGACATCGTTGTCGAGTCTGCTACCAAATGGATAGGCGGTCACGGAACAAGTGTTGGCGGCGTCATCGTCGACGGTGGTACCTACGATTTTGGTAACGGTAAATACCCGCAGTTCACGGAACCGAGTGAGGGCTACAACGGCCTCATTTTCAACGACGTCTTTGGCAAAGACGGCCCCTTCGGTAACATTGCCTACGCCATTCGCTGTCGGGTGGAAGGTTTGCGTGACTTTGGTCCCTCAGCCAGCCCGTTCAACGCTTGGCTTCACGTACAGGGTCTCGAAACGCTCAGCCTTCGCGTACAGCGCCACGTAGACAACGCCCAGGCTATTGCCGAATGGCTCGATGCTCACCCGAAAGTAGAAAGTGTGTCTTACGCAGGTCTACCGAACCACGCCGGCCACGCCAACGCTAAGAAGTACCTGACGCACGGTTTCGGTGGTGTTCTCGGCTTTCAGGTAAAAGGCGACAAAGCCGCCGCGACCAAGGTCGTCGATAACCTGAAACTGATCAGCCACCTGGCCAACGTTGGTGATGCGAAGACGCTTATCATTCAGCCTGCTGCTACGACTCACCAGCAACTGCCACCCGAGGCCCAGCTGGCCGCAGGCGTTTTCCCCAATGCCCTTCGTCTGAGTGTTGGTATCGAGCATATTGACGATATTAAGGCTGACCTACAGCAGGCCTTCGATCTCATCTAATCCTCCGCTTATTTATGCAGCAACCACTTACGTCCTACCTCACTCAGCAAATCGAAACCAATTACCGGGCCAACCATTGGTATGGTTTCGGGCTGCTGGTGAGCCTGGGGAAACTGACCGACGCCCAGTGGCACCAGCCTTTTGGTCACCGCACGGTGGCCGATATCGTCGGCCACCTGATCGCGTGGCGGCAGTTTGCCGTAGCTCGTATGGAAGACCGCACGGATTTTGGCATTGAGATGCATTCTACTACTACTGACTGGCCCGATTGCTCAGGGCGCAGCCCCGTTGACTTACTTAATGAGCTGGAGGCCAGCCAAACGGCATTGCTTAAATCACTTGAACGCCTGACGGACGGCGAACTGGACCTGCATTTCCCCAAAGGCTATACTTACAGTAAGGGAAACCTCGCCCTCGGTGTCATGCAACATGATATCTACCATACTGGGCAGATTAACCTTTTGGTAAAATTACTGGGTTAGCTAGTTGCTGAGTCACCGAGTTGCTACCGCTGCTACCGTTCGCGGGGCTACGCTTGCTTACCTAAGGTGAATGAGCGAAGCGATTACGAAGTGGCGGCGGTAGCGACTCGGTGACTCACTTCATGAAGCTCTAACCGATTAAAAAACTAACTTGATTAATTATCTACACATAGAGCACCCCTTCGCCCTGGAATCCGGCGAATCTCTGCCTTCCCTAACGGCGGCCTACAATACCTACGGCCAGTTGAACGAAGCCGGCAATAACGTAATCTGGATCTGTCACGCCCTCACCGCCAACAGCGACGCTGAAGACTGGTGGCCAGGGCTGGTCGGTGAAGGCTTTACCCTTGATCCTGCAGACTACTTTATCGTTTGTGTGAATATGCTGAGCAGCAGTTATGGCAGTACCAGCCCGAAGAGTATTGATCCGAAAACCGGAGAGCCCTACGGACTTAACTTTCCGCTCGTAACAACGCGGGATCAGGCGCGTTTCTTCGATCTCGTTGCGGATTACCTCGGTATCCGGCGCATCCGACTACTGATGGGCGGTAGCATGGGCGGACAGTGTGCGGGAGAATGGGCTTGCTTAAAACCAGGCCGCTTTGATCTGTTGTGCTTACTGGCTACCAACGCCAGGTTTTCGCCCTACGGCATCGCGTTAAACGAGAGCCAGCGGATGGCCTTGCGTGCGGACCCGACCCTCGGTACCGACGCACCTGATGCTGGCCGGTTAGGCTTGGAAGCGGCCCGTTCCATGGCGGTGCTTTCCTACCGGCATTACCGTACTTACCACGCCACCCAGCAGCAGCCCGACGCGGATGATGTCGACGATTTCCGAGCCAGCAGCTACCAGCGTTATCAGGGATTAAAGCTTTGGAAACGTTTCGACCCTACCTGCTACTACGCCCTTACGCGGGGGATGGACAGCCATAACCTTGGGCGTAAACGGGGTGGGGAAGCCGCTGCTTTGGAGATGATCACCACACCAACACTCATCATTAGTATTGATACTGACGTACTTTTTCCTACCGAAGAACAATCCTTACTGAGCCGTCATATCCCGAACAGTCGCCTCGATGTGATGTCTTCGGATTATGGCCATGATGGCTTTTTAGTGGAGACGCCAACCATCGGCTTATTACTTGCCGATTTTCTGATGGACCAGTTGCGGATTGATGCAGGGACTAAGCACGCTTTTACGGATGGCTTGAGTGGGCGGACCTTTGCTATTCCGGGGACGGAGGAGGTTTAGTGGGCGCGGCCGCGGGTACAGTGGGGGGATGAAAGAGCAATGAATGGTTCTGGTCTAATCGTTGACGATGCGTTGCCGGAGAAATAGGGTCACCTGTTAAGGAGTTCAAACATTAAACCTAAAAATTAGAGGTTTAAGGGTTGAATTAATGTACTTCCGTTGGTTATATGAGGTGATTTTACGCTCGTGAAGCGAGGCCAGTAGAGGCGACTCCTTACTGGATCACGTTACGTATTTACTTCATGTGTCCGACAGGAGTATCGCAATGGGCACGAGTAAATCACCGCCCAAAAGAAGCCAAATCATCCTTAGGCACCATAGTCTCCCGAACCTTAACCTTCTTCTTCTCTTTTTCTTCAGCCAGGTCTACCGGCCCGGCTCCGGGCGAAGGAGGCAGGCAAAGCATGACCAAATCAAGGTGGGTACCCAAGAATACATTTTGGTCAACCCGGCCGTGAATGCCGGGGAGCTTACCCCGATCGGTGTACTGCCAGAAGTGGTATTCTCGGCCGCAGACGGTTACTGGTTCATCCGCGTCGTAGCGGGCTAGCCATAATGGATAGTCGTCAAATTGTCCGGCGAGATAGCGGTTGTAGAAGTTTTGCCCGGTGTAGATGATGGGTTTTACGCCGTAGCGGATTTCCATCATTTCGGCGAGGCGGGTGACCCGGCTTACGAGTTGTTTGGCGGAGAGCTTACCCAGGTCTTCTACATCAATTACGGGAGGGAGGTCTCCGGGAGCCAATTGAACGGCGGCGAAGTAGTTACGGGCTTGTTGCTCGGCTTTGATCTCGGGGCGGAAGAAATGGTAGGCTCCGCGGCGCATGCCCGTCTTACCGGCAAGCGTCCAGTTGGCAAAGAAGGCTTTGTCTTTAAGTTCTTTCCCTTCGGTGGCCTTGATGAAGGCAAAGTCGTGGCCATCAGCGGCGAGCTCATCCCAGTCGATGGCTCCTTGGTAGTGGCTCACGTCTACCCCAACTACTTCGTAGCGGTCAGTAGAGTTGGGCCAATCCGGCAAACAGGAGGTCATTGCCAACAACGGCAGCAAGAAGACCAGGGGTTTTAGGAAACTGTGGATAATGTCTGGGGATATTATTACGCTGCTAATATAAGGATATTGACGCTACTAAACGTACGGTTAGAGTAGGTTACCCGGTTTTGGCTTCCCTTTGTACCTGCGTCTGCGCTAAAAAAAGCTCAGATAACGTGAGTTTCGCAGTCAACGGTAAATACCAGGGGAGTCAAGGGTACTGCTAAAGGCCTGATCGTAAAAGTAAGGCTAAAATTTGGACTAAAAAACAAAGTCAAAACAAGGTCCCCTGCTCTCCGAAACTAAGTGGATTCTCCAGGGCTAGTAGCTTTCGCTTGAAATCCAGCCCGTAGAAATATCCCTGCAAATCACCCGTCTTAGCGATCACCCGGTGGCAAGGCACAATGATGGCGATGGGGTTACGCCGGTTGGCCTGCCCAACGGCTTGCATCCCCTTTGGCGCACCAACTCTGTCGGCAATTTTCTGGTAACTGCAGGTATATCCGTACTCAATCTGGGTGAGCTCGTGCCATACCGCTTTGTGGAAATCTGTCGCGTCGCTCCAATCGAGTTCCAGGTCGAACTCCCGCAGGGCCCCGGCGAAGTAAGCCAGTAATTGCTCTGCGGCAGCCTTAAGGTGAGGGTTAGTAGGGTAGGGTAGGTTCTTCGGAGGAATTGCGTCGGTCAGGCGTACCTCCGTTAACCCACGCTCAGTAGCGGAGATCTTAAACGTCCCGAAATCGGTATTCAACCAGTTAGTAGCCATGGGAAATATGGTCATTGACCTCCGGTTCTGGTGGGCAGTAGTAAACACGATTGGTATTAAGTAGGCTAGTGGTCTGTCAACATTAAATATTGGGGTAATCTGCGCTGCCTTTTGGTGCTGAATTTCGTTGAAGAACTCCTTCCGTAGCTACGGCTATGCC
>JAPKCQ010000305.1 GCA_026421165.1 Lewinella sp.
CATTGTCCCGGTCGAGGCCTTCCAGGCCGAGTTCCTGCGTTGCGGAGCAACAAAAATGTCATGTATTTGGTCGCTCCGCGACCTAGGAACTCGGCCTAAAAGGCCTCGACCGGGAGGATGATAGTTCTTAGGAACGCCGATTTAATAACTGTCCGATTTGCAGCTTGGTCTCGCGGCGCTGCTCTTCCTGTCTCGATCACCACCACGATACCTGCGCTTCACCACGAAGTAGCAGCGAAGCTAATCAGGACAGTTATTAAATCGGCGTTCCTTGGAGCCGTCAACTTCTCCCAAAGACAATGTTTACCTTGCATCCACAATGACCTTACTACGCTCCTTAATCCTCCTCCTTGCATCCTGCGTCTGCGCCCAAATGGACGCCCAGGAGCATGCCGACTACTTCGCACACCACCAATTCACCCGCGCCGACACCCTGCGCGGCGGCCTCCGCCCCGAACGGACCGGCTTTGACGTGACCTACTACGAACTCCACCTGGAAGTAGACCCCAACGACCATAAAATCGAGGGCCGGGTCGACATGGACTACCACATCGTCCACCCCACCAAACGCTTACAGATCGACCTGTTCAGCAACCTCACCATCGACAGTATTAAGCAAGGTGGCCGCCGTCTGCGGTTCGTGCGCGATGGCAACGCGGTCTTCGTCAACCTACCTGGCAACCCACCCCAAAACAGCCTCCACACCATGAGCATTTGGTACGGCGGTAAGCCCGTTGCTGCCAAAAATGCGCCCTGGGACGGCGGCTTCGTTTGGAGCCTCGACCACCGCGACCGCACCTGGGTCGGCGTCGCCTGCGAAGGAACGGGCGCCAGCCTCTGGTGGCCCAATAAAGACCATTTAAGTGATGAGCCCGACTCGATGCTCGTGAGCGTGACCGTCCCGAAGCGACTCTTCGTCGCAAGTAATGGCAACCTACGCGAAGAAATTGAACTCGACAACGGCTACCAGAAACGCTACGACTGGTTCGTCTCCTACCCCATCAACAACTACAATATTTCGCTGGGCATTGGTAGCTACATTCACTTCGACAGCACGTACGTTGCCTTCGACGGCGAAGTACTGGCGCTCGATTACTACGTACTCGACTACAACGAAGACAAGGCCCGCAAGCAGTTCCAGCAGGTAAACCAGATGCTAGCCGCCTACGAACACTACTTCGGCAAATACCCCTTTTGGAACGACGGCTACGCCCTGATCGAAACGCCCTACCTCGGTATGGAACACCAAAGTGGAATCGCCTACGGAAACAAGTTCATGCGCGGCTACCTCGGCGGCCTCATCCCATCCGATATGGACTGGGATTACATCATTATCCACGAAACCGGGCACGAATACTTCGGCAACTCCATCAGCGTAGCCGACCATGGTGAAATGTGGGTCCACGAGTCGTTCACTACCTACATGGAGGCCCTCTACGTCGAGTACCGCTACGGTGAGCAAGACGCACAACGCTACCTCGGCACGCAACGGAGGTTCATCCAGAACCAGTCGCCCATCCTCGGCCCGCTCGGCGTAAACTTCGATGATTTTGGAGGTTCTGACCACTATTATAAAGGTGCCTGGGTTCTGCACACCCTGCGCTATTCCCTAAACGACGATGCACTGTTTTTCAGCATGCTTCGGTCCTTTTACCAGGACAACGAGCGCAGCATCGTCAGCACCCAACAGGTAATCGATTACTTCAGCCGCTACGCCAAGAAAGACCTGAATCCTTTCTTTGATCAGTACCTCCGCCATCCGGACGTTCCGGTGCTGGAGGTCCGAAAAAGCGGCAAGCAGGTTGAGTACCGCTGGCGGGCGCAGGCCAAAGGTTTTAATATGCCCGTGGGTATTCTCATCGGCAAGGAACCCGTTCGGCTGCAACCAACTGATAAATGGCAGGTGATGGGCAAGGGATTCCGGTCCGCCGACGTTTCTATCGATAAAAGTCGCTTCCTCGTCGATCTTGAGGTCGTAGAGTAAACAAAAGGCGGTTTTTAGGCATCATTTAAAGAAAAACACCCATGGGAATTATCATAGTTGCTTTATTTTTTCTCTTCGCCATCGCCAGCATCGTGATTACCATCTGGTCGGTAGTAGAAATTGCGACCAAGCCCTTCAAGAAAGAGAGCGATAAGGTGATCTGGCTCATCGTCGTTTTATTACTTGGCCTTATCGGCCCCATCATTTACCTGACGCAGCGTAAGAATTTACTGGCCAACCCTCCCGGCGGTAACAACCATGATGACCGGGATTATTTGCCGCCGCTTGATGATCGTACGGCGCGGCCGCAGGTGCAGCGGCCCTTGGATGATGAGGATTATGTTTAAACTAAGATGAAATTCCTTCTCCTATCCATCGGCACCCGTGGCGACGCCGAACCTTTCCTGGCCGTCGGTGACTTGCTACAGCGCGCGGGCCACGAAGTCGTCATTGCCCTACCCGCCCAGTTCCGTCATTTAGCTGATGACGCTGGCCTTGACTTTGAGCCGCTAGATGAACGCTTCCTCGAACTACTCGAAGGGCAAACTGCACGGGATTTTATGGGCCAGAAAGGAAGTTGGCTTAAGCGGTTGCTTCAGTTGGCCCGGCTCGCTAAAACTTCACTCGTCGTTCAGAAAGAGATAATCCGTGAACAGCGCGATTTGCTGGTTCGCCTGGTTCCGGACCGGGTCATTTACCACCCGAAATGCCTCGTAGCCCGGGTGTGGGGCATGAGCTCTCCGGAGAAGGCAATTTGCCTCAGCCTGGTGCCCAATATGATGTATCCTGAAAGAAGATACCCTCACATTGGTATTCCCATAGATTTGGGAGGTTGGGGAAACCTACAGTCATATACCCTTGTCAATAGGATCACGGCGCGCATGGTCACCAAATACGTCAAGCCATTCGCCACAGATTTCCCCGGTGTAGCGATCAATACCCGCGCAGTTTACGACCACATGCTGAAGCGGGAGCGCACCCTTTACCCCATCTCCCCCACCCTCTACCCTCGCCCGGAACACTGGCCGGAACACGCTAAAGTAATGGGTTATTTCGAACGTCCAAAAACCAGCAATTGGGCACCTCCGACGAAACTCACGGACTTTCTGACGCGGTTCGAAAAAGAGAACATTACCTTCATCACTTTCGGCAGCATGGTCAATGCTGCTCCGCAAGCCACGACTAAGGCCATCATGGATGTACTTGAAAAACATCAAATCCCGGCCATCATCAACACCTCGTCCGGAGGTCTGATCCGCCCCGACCAAACGCCTGAACACGTACATTTCGTAGAGAGTATTCCCTACGAGTCGATATTCCCTAAAATTCACAGCGTCGTTCATCATGGCGGCTCCGGCACAACGCACACGGCGGTGAAGCACGGATGCGCCAGTTTGATCTTCCCCCACATTGTTGATCAATTTTTCTGGAATCGGCGGATAGCAGAGTTGGGCGTGGGGCCCTTGGGGGTAAAGATCAAGCACCTCTCAGCGGATACTTTTGAACGATTACTCCTTGATTTGCGCAACCATGAAGCTTACTCAACTAAGGCCTATTTACTAGCCCAAAAGATGAATGGAGAAGCGAATCCCCGCACTTTGGTCGCGGAGCTTTTACGGTAACAACCTTCTTCCCAATCTCCGACGAGCCTACCTCAAACCGATCAAAGTGCTAAAAATTCGCGTTTGGAGAGCACATCGGAAGCTCGCTCACGGAGTGAGCTTCGACCAGAAAAAGCTACCAGGCTAACAGGCGCGAGTAGACCAAGTCCACCGGCAAGCCCATAACATTAGGATACGTGCCCTCAATCCGGTTAATTTTAGCCAAACCGACCCATTCCTGGATACCGTAGGAGCCTGCTTTATCGAAGGGTTGGCCGTTTTCAATGTACCAGTCTATTTCCGCGTCGGACATCTCGTTGAGGTACACTTCGGTAACGGAAGCGAAGACCTCCTTTTTGGTCTTGCTCATGAGGCAACAGCCAGTCACCACGGTATGCTTGGCGCCGGATAGTTTGCGAAGCGTTGCCTGGGCGTCTGCCGAATCTTTTGGCTTACCATAGATGGTGCCTTCCTGGATTACTACGCTGTCGGCAGTCAGTATCACCTCATTTTCGGCTAGCAGTAAATGGGCAGCACCACTGGCTTTCAATTCAGCCAAGTAGGGAGCAACTTCCATCACGGGTGTCTCCTGAGGGTAGATTTCTTCGGTGTCAGCCGTACGAACGGTAAAAGGTATACCCGCTTGTTCCAGTAGGTAGGAGCGACGGGGGGATTTTGAAGCGAGGATCAGGGAAAGCTTTGGGTCAATTTTCATGGGTGCGAAGGTAGTTCGGAAGAACCGTTTTCAGTGCCGCCAGCTTTATGGACGCCTGTGACCAGAGGGCTTTCGGTTCAGCTTTGTTACCGGAAACGACTCAATACGGAGCCATTGAATACACCTCATTCAGCACCCGAATTACAGCCGCTTCGCTGTACTGGCCAACCGCCCGTTGCCGGATAGCGTCCGGATCGTAAGTCGAATAATTTTGCTGCATTTCAACGATGGCTGCGGCGAGGGCGGCCTCATCTCCCACCGGTATCAACAGGCCGGTTTTTTCCGGTAGAATGATGTCTGGAATCCCGCCCACCGGCGTGGTGATGCAGGGCCGGCCGCTCATCTGTGCTTCCAGTAAGACCACCGGCTGGTTCTCGTAGTTACTGAACAAGACGAAAGCGTGGCATCCTTGCATTAATTCCGCGATTTCCACCTCGGTGTGCGGGCCGGAGCAGGCAATTCCTCCGTAGCCCGTTGCGTCGATTATTTGTTGTAACTCCTTCAGGTCACCGTCTCCTGCGAGGAGGAGGGTTATAGGCTGGTTCGGGTTTTGCGGCAGGAGGGTGAATGCCCGCAGGAGCCCGGTGATGTTCTTCGGTCCTTCGTCGAAGTTGGAAACGTGAAGTAGGCGGAAGGGTGGCGTTTCTGACGGCGGTTGTAGGAGGTATAGTTCCTCGTTCACGACGTTACTTACCGTTCGGTAATTTCCCTCCAGCCCGTTTTTTTTCTGCATGCTGCGGCCGAGGTGATCGGAGACCGGCATGATTACCTTGGCCTTACGGCAGGCGTAGCGGCCGAGCCATCCACGAAAGCCAGTCAGTGCTCCGGCTTTATGGTAGGCGGTGCTGTGTTCGGTGAGCACGAACGGGCGAGACCAACGCTTTCCGTAGAGCGCAGCGACCATTCCACCATCCAGCAATACGTGGCCGTGCAGCAGGTCCGGCACCCCAAATTCGTGGCGGGCGATGCTAAGGGCGGAAGCATAGGCCCTCAGTCGTAAAGCGACCTTGACTAGGGCTGGCGTACGCGCTCCGTAGCCTACGTAAACCTGAATTACCTGGTAGCCATCTTCCTCCCGTTGCGTCACTTCCGTTGCCGCAAAGGCGAGGCCTTCATCCACCTCAACGGCCACCACGGTCACCTTGTGTTCACGGGCGACCAAGCGTGCGTGCCGGCCAACGAAATTTCCGTTGGTCGGGTGAACGCGGCTTGGGAACCAGGAGGTGATGAAAAATATGTTCATTTATTCGGGTAGCTGGTTGCAAGGTACAGTACCGGGTCGAGAAGCTCCCACTCTGAGTGCGTA
>JAPKCQ010000306.1 GCA_026421165.1 Lewinella sp.
ACGTTTTTACCTCATGTGCCCGACAGCAGTATAGCTGTTTATACTGCCTACTTAGACATCTAATTTTGCGTCTGCACCTGGCTGTGTCGGCGCCTGGTGAACCATTTTGCATAGTTTGTGTCTTTCCGCACAATATTTAATCTAAAGTCATGTTACAGAAGAATACTTCGCTATTATATTGGTATTCCAACGATAATTTTTTGTGAAGATTCGCACTTTAAGGGTATAGATTTGGTGGTACCTTACTTATATTTGATACTTTAAAGGGTAACTATAAACCTAAATATGAACGATTCACGTGCTCAACTGCAGCCCGCCGTACTGCTCTTCCTTGTATCCATACTCTTATTTCTGGCCTACGGTTGCGGCGGAAGCCAACCTGAAACGCGCAACGCGCTGGTGTTTTCAAAGACCACAAAGTACCGGCATGCCTCTATTGAGGACGGCAAGAAAATGTTCATGCGATTAGCGGAGGAAAAAGGCTTTCAGGTAGACACTACCGAAGACGCCTCCGTCTTCACCCAGGAAAACCTGTCGAAGTACAATCTAATTGTGTTCCTCAGCACAACGGGCGATATTCTGAACGAAGCCCAGCAGGTAGAAATGGAGCGCTTCATGAAAGCTGGAGGCAACTGGATGGGCATCCACGCTGCCGCCGATACGGAGTACAAATGGCCGTGGTACAATAAGCTTTGCGGTGCTTGGTTCCTGAGCCACCCTAAGCACCAGGATGCGACGATCGTCATCGATGAAGTAAACCACCCTTCGGTAAAGCACCTCAACGAAAGTTGGAAACGCTTCGATGAGTGGTACAACTATAAAAACATTGAAGAAGGTATAAACACCGTAATGCACGTAGACGAATCTTCCTACGAAGGCGGTGAAAATGGTGATTTCCACCCACTAGCTTGGTACCGGGACGTGGAGAACGGCCGCTCCTTCTACACCGGCGTCGGACACACGCCGGAAAGCTATACCAACCAGGACTTCATCGCCCACATCTGGGGCGGAATGGAATACCTCTGGGGAGAAGGTAAACGCGTTGATTACGCTGGCGTAAAGTCTTCTCCGGAAGAAAACCGCTTTGAGGTAGAAGCGCTCGTAACCGGCATGCGCGAACCGATGGAGATGGAACTCTTGCCCGACGGACGCCCGCTCTGGATAACCCGCCAGGGAGAAATCCATGTCTACGACCCCGACTTTGAAGTCTCCGCCAAAGTAGCCCAGCTCGACGTTTGGACTGAATTCGAGGACGGCCTCCTTGGCGTAGCTTTGGACCCTGACTTTAAGGACAACGAATGGATGTACCTCTACTACAGCCCTAACGTAGAGGAGTCTGTCAACCGCCTCAGCCGCTTCAAGTTCTCCAATAATAAACTGGTGATGGACAGCGAACAGGTAATCTTGGATGTACCGACCGACCGCAACAAATGCTGTCACTCCGGCGGTAGTGTCGAGTTCGGTGGAACCGGCTTACTGCACCTTTCTATCGGTGACAATACGAATCCTTTTGAGTCCGACGGCTTCGCGCCTATCGACGACAGCCGCGATATTCAGAACTTCGACGCCCGCCGTTCTTCCGCCAATACGATGGACCTTCGGGGTGGCATCGTTCGCATTAAAGTGGAAGAAGACGGTAGCTACACCATCCCCGAAGGCAACCTCTTCACCGACCCGGAAGTAGGCCGACCAGAAATCTACGCCATGGGCATGCGCAACCCCTTTCGTATTCACGTAGACCAGCGCAACGGCAACGTTTACTGGGGAGACGTTGGCCCCGACGCGGGCAAGGACAGCATCGGCATGGGCCCACGCGGCCACGATGAAGTGAACGTGGCCCGCGAAGCTGGTTTCTTCGGCTGGCCGCTTTTTGTTGGCGACAACAAAGCTTACCACGCCCGCGATTTCAAAGCTGGCGTATTCGGCGAAGCCTTCGATCCGGCCAAACCGATCAATAATTCGGCTTATAATACGGGAGCTCAGGAACTGCCGCCGGCGCAGCCCGCCATGATCTATTACCCCTACGCCGAAAGTCCGGAGTTCCCGCTCCTGGGCACCGGTGGCCGTAACGCCATGGCCGGTCCCGTTTTCTACCGCGACGATTTTAACGACAGCGACTTCCGCTTCCCCGAATACTACGACGGGAAATTCTTCTTCTACGACTGGATGCGCGACCACATCATGGCCGCTGACCTTGATGAAACCGGTTACGTAACCGAATTCGAACGTTTCCTGCCCAATCAGGACCTTCGCCACCCGATGGACATGATGTTCAGCCCCGACGGCGACCTGTACATCATCGAGTACGGCCGTAAGTGGTTCGCCAAAAATAACGACGCCCGCCTGATGCGGATTCGCTTCAACGCAGGTAACCGCAAGCCCGTACCGGCAGTAGAAGTAGCGGAAACCATTGGCACCGCACCCTTCCGCCTTACCGCCGACGCCAGCGGAAGTATTGACTACGATGGGGACGATCTTAGTTACACCTGGCTGCTGAACGATAAAGAAATTGGCGGGGAGGCTAAGCTGGATTACGAAGTAAAAGATAACGGAGAATACACCCTGACGATGGTAGTGAAGGACCAGGAGGGCAACGAAAACCGCCTGGAGAAACTCTTGATGGTGGGCAATAGCATCCCCGAAGTCGATATCGACATCGTAGGTAACAGCTCTTTCTTCTGGCCGGGAGAGCAACTGGGCTATAACGTCCGGGTATCCGACGAAGAAGATGGTGACATTGACCCCGCCGCCATTACCGTGAGCCTTGATTATCTGGAAGGGGAGGACCTCGTACAGATCGAACAGGGACACCAGGTAGCTGGCCAGGGAACGGCCTTTGCCATCGGTAAATCCCTCATTGACAAGTCTGATTGCGCCAGTTGCCACGCCGTAAACGAAATGAGCATCGGCCCCAGTTACCAAGCTGTAGCGGACCGTTACCGGAAAGACGATGACGCCGTGAAGTACCTTTCGACAAAGATCATTTCCGGTGGCGGTGGCGTATGGGGAGAGCAGAATATGGCCGCTCACCCGGACCTGGGTGCTGGAGACACGGAGCAGATGGCGGAGTACATCCTCAGCCTGGCCGGCCCCGCGCCCTACGCTGAAAGCCGCCCGGCCAAAGGCATGATTGCGCTCGATAAGCACAAGCCTAACGTCCCCGGCCGTTACTACCTCCAGGCCAGCTATACCGACAAAGGCGGAGTTGACGGGTTGCCACGTCTAACCACAAAAAAAGTCGTCGTCCTGAGGGCTCCACTGATCTCCGCCGATAAGTTTTCCGAAGGCAAGAAGGTGATGGCTTTCCACGTAAGCAGCGAGGACAATCCGGTGGGTGACGAGGAAATGGACCTTCTGATCGCGAACGGCGGCGGTTGGGCCAGTTACGGCGATATTGACCTGAAGGGAATCAGAACCATCAAAGCCCAGGTAGCACTCGCTCCGCAAATGACGGCCGGAGGCACCATCACCGTTCGTTCCGGACACCCGAATACCGGAAAAGTAATTGCGCAGGCAACGATCAAGCAAGGAATATCCACCTACGGTATGAACGACGTTATGCTGCCCATAACGGATGCCGAAACCGGAGCCCGCCCGCTGTACTTCACCTTTACCGCAGATTCAGATGCGCCTGATGCCGTGCTTGGTGCGGTGCTTACCATTGAGTTTTTGCGGACGGAGGTGTCTAAGTAGACGCTGTACGCTAGAGAGCTAGAAAACCAAAAACTAGGCTGCCGCACGTGATAGTGGCAGCCTAGTTTTTAGTTTTCTAGCTCCCTAGTTTCTATATTCGCCGTATGCAAATCCTAACCGTAGTAATCGGCCTCATTTTCGTGCTGCTCCTGCTCAGTCTGCTGGCGACTACGCTGATGGAGCTGCTGTCCTCTTGGTTTAGCCTCCGGAGCCGGAACCTCATCAAGGCGCTGCGCAATATGCTGGCGAGTTCGGATAAGAACGAAGTGCTGGTCAACGAATTTCAGCGCAACAGCCTCTACCGCCACCTTACCCAGCAGTACGGCCGGAAGAGCAGTAGTGGTTTTTCAGGGCCGAGCTACATGAGTGCCGCAACGTTCCAAAGTATCCTCTTCGACGTCATCCTGAAGGGGGAGGGCACCGATCAGATGCAGAATAAGATTGATACTTTGCCGGATGAGGACTTGCGCAACGTACTCTCGCAACTGTTGCGGGAAAGTGATGGCCAACTGGACCTCTTCCGCCTGGAAGTCCAGAATTGGTACAATAATGTGATGGACCGTGCCGCCGGCTGGTACAAACGCTATACCCAAAAGATCTTACTGCTTATGGGCATCGGTATTGCGGTGTTGTTCAACGCGGATACGGTTGCCATCTATGACCGCCTCAGCAAGGACCCCGAAACGCTCAACCAGCTGGTTGCCTCTGCAGAGCAGTATGTTCAGACCCGCGATAAGGCTGGTCCGATGCCGAATCCCCCGGGTGCACGGCCGCAGATCAACACCCCAGCGGCTACCCCAAACCCGGGAATGGACAGGCAGACCGTCAACCCGTTTGATTCGACCAGAACGACAACTTCCGGCAGCCCTGCACCCACCACCGGCTACCAGCCCGCTGAGCCTACACCGGCGACTTACCTCTACACTGATGAAGAGGTCTCGGATAAGGACTTCCGTGAGTCTCTGAAGGACCTGAAGGGCCTACTCAACAACGAGATTGCAGAAATACGCCGGCCATTAGGGATGGGATGGGAGGGGGTAGAGGTGCGTAGCCTAACCAAATATGACATTCTCTCCAAGGTTCTGGGCTTTATCCTCACGGCACTTGCCATCAGTATGGGCGCGCCTTTTTGGTTTGACTTGCTCAAGAAATTGGTTAACATTCGCAGCTCCGGGTCGCGGCCCTATGAGAATTAAACGGGCTTCGATCCTTGCCGTTTGTGGGCCGCTGCGCGGCTAAAATTCACCCCGCAGAGTTTAACGGAGAGCTCCGCAATACCGCCTGCTCAAAAGCTTTCTTGAGATTGCTTTGTGTCCCGGCCTCGAAAACTTGCACAGGTCCGAACCCTAACTTACTTTTGCCCCGCTTCTACTGCAACCTGAGCTTCGGCTGGTGTTGTTGTGGCAATATCCGGTCTCGTAGTACAACGGATAGTATACAGGTTTCCGAAGCCTGCGATGATGGTTCGATTCCATCCGAGACCACTACTGCAGAGCAATTTGTAGCACTCTTAGCCCGCAATCCTTTACTTTAAAGGGTTGCGGGCTTTTTCTTTGTTCGCAAGCTTTACTTTAGTTGTTTCTCTTTCTTTTGGGGAACTGGGCGTTAAAAGACTGATCTTATCTTAAGCTTGGGCGCTTAAAGACCGATCTCATCTTAAGCTCGGGCGCTCAAAGACCGATCTGATCTTAAGCCTGGGCGCTCAAAGACCGATTTCATCCCAAGCCCGCATAATCGCTATCGCGCTCAAGCGGGCTTGGGATGAAATCGGCGCTTTGAGACCCTTAAATAGGCAGGGGGTTTGTTTTTTAGGGTCTCAAAGCGCTAATTTATCTGATGTTTTTCGAGGGGTACCTCGGAAAATATTAGACAAATTGGTCTTTGAGCGCCCGG
>JAPKCQ010000307.1 GCA_026421165.1 Lewinella sp.
CTTCTACTCTGTGCCCTTTCGCTGAACATGACTGCTCAGGGCAACAAAGAATTCCCCGCCCGCACCGAATGGCTAGAGAAGTGGGACAATTCCAAGGCCTATACCATGGAGGCCCTTACTTCCATCCCCGACGACAAGCTCACCTTCCGCCCAACGGAAAGCCAGATGAGTACGCAGGAACAAATTCAGCACATCGCGGGTAACATCTACGGTCTCAGCCGCAGATTTCTAGACTACCAACCGGATAGCTTTGACGAGGAAGCACTGAGCAAAATGCTCTCCGCTGAGACCTTGAACCGTAAGGAACTGACCAACCTACTAAGCGACGCCTACGCCTACGGCGCAACAGCCATCAAAAACCTACCGAAGGAACGCTGGGAGGAAGAGGTGAGCAACTTCTTCGCCGGCCCCAAAAGCCGCCGGGTGGTCATCTACCTGCTTCAAGACCATGCTACCCATCACCGGGCGCAGGTGCTTATCTACATGCGATTGATGGGGCTTACACCGCCTCGGTACCGGGGATGGTAAAATTAGACCGTTAGAAGCTAGGCAGAGAGGCAAACATGTCTAACCTGTTATCTTCTAATGGTCGAATCTTCTAACATTCTAACTTCCTAACTTTGTTTTCTCCCACCCCAATTGCCGGTCTTCAAATCTTCACTCCCCGCGTTTTCGGCGACGAGCGCGGCTACTTTTTCGAGTCGTGGAACGAGCGGACCTTTGCCGAAGCCGGCATCAATACCAAGTTTGTGCAAGACAACCAGGCGCGCAGCCCCCAGGGTGTACTGCGCGGCATGCATTTCCAGACCGGTGAACAAGCCCAGAGCAAACTCGTGCGCGTAATTGAAGGCGAAGTGTTCGACGTAGCGGTGGATATGCGGCCAGAATCTCCTACCCTGCACCAGTGGTTTGGCATCCGCCTGAGCGAAGAAAACCAAAAACAGATGTACGTCCCCCAAGGGTTTGCCCACGGCTACCTCGTACTGTCCGAAACCGCTGTTTTCGCTTACAAATGCGACAACTTTTACGCTAATCACGCCGAAGGAGGCCTGCGTTACGACGACCCTGCAATCGGGATCGAGTGGCCGGAAGTGGAAGCGAAGCTTGTTGTGGCGGAGCGGGACCTTACTTGGGATTTGTTAGTGGGTAGAAAATAACGGGTAAGTAGTAACGACCCACTACTTCTGATACACCCGCACATAATCAAGGTACATACTAGCCGGAAAGATGTCCTTAGAAATCCGCTCCTGCTTAGTACCGCGGGTGCCGCCTACGGAGAGGTTAGCGACCATATAGAACGGCCACTGAAAAGGGTAGCCTATTTTACCGCGACCGGGCAGCGGCTGGTAAGTCCAGTACACCTCTCCGTCTACGGCAAAGGTTAGTTGCTCTCTTGTCCATGTACAACTATAGACGTGAAATGCCGTGGCTGCGGTTTTTACGATTTTGAATCCTCCTTTCTGGCCTTTGTCGCTCCAGAAGAAGTCGGGAGTCTGCACGGCGGCGCCGATGATGGTTGGTAGTTTACCGTAGTGTTCCACGAGGTCAATCTCACCAGCATTGGGCCAGCCTATTTTACTTACCGTATCGCCCACCATCCAGAAGGCGGAGCGGAGGCCCTCGCCTTCTGGGAATTTGGCTCGAACTTCGAAGTAGCCCTCTTCAAACATGGCTTTTTTCTTGGTCACCAGCCGGGTACTAGAGAAGGGGTTGCGGGGGTCATCTTCCTGCAGTACAGCGGTGATGCGCAGCAGGCCGTCTTGAATTCTGACGTTTTCAGGGTTCGCCTTTTTATAGAGTTGGCGCTCCCTGGCCGTCCAGCCATGGCCACCAGTCTGGTAGCCCCAGCGGGTAGTGTCGGGCAGGCCGGGGGTATCGAATTCGTCGTTCCAGACCAGGTTGTAACCTGCTGGCACAAAGGCACCATCGTTTACCGGTGTGGCAGCCGCCTGGCCTAGGCCATCACTTTTGCAGCTTGTAAATCCTATGCACGTCAGGCAAAAAAGGAAGGCGATGAAGATCGTACGCATATCTGTATTTATTTGGGCGGCAAAGGTAAGAAGTTAGTTTGTAGTAAATAATATAGAAGAAGGCGCAGCCGCAGGTGCAAAGAAAGCTTCAAAGGCATCGGAACAACCTTCAAAATTCATCCCCATTAAATGCTATTTTCTACCGACATTGCGATTTACAATAAACTAAATAGTAAGCTTCGTGACTTTAGACTCCCTCGCCATCCGCGACCCCCACTTCCCCAGCCACAACCCACCGCATCAGGTTCCGCTCGTAGCAGCCTCAAGTTTCGTCTTCGATTCTATTGAGGAAGGCATGGCCATCTTCAGTGGTGAGCAACCAGGCCACGTTTACGGTCGCTTCGGTAATCCGACGATCGATGCCGCTGCCAATAAAATCGCCGCATTAGAAGGCTTCGGCCTGAAAGAAAAGGCCGCCGGAATGTTCTGCTCCAGCGGAATGAGCGCCATCGCAACCGTATTTCTCGGCATCTGTGAAAAGGACGAAGTAGTCCTGACCCAGGCCGATCTCTACGGCGGCACCACCGGACTGCTGGAACAACTCAGCAAGCGTGGCATCGGGATGGAAACGGTTGATTTACGCGATGCAGAAGCGGTTGCTAACGCCCTATCGGCAAACCCTGCCATCCGGATCGTCTACGTTGAAACGCCCTCCAACCCTACCCTACGGGTTACGGACCTGACGAAACTAGCCGAACTGGCCCACGCGTACGGTGCTCTGCTGGTGGCTGATAACACCTTCGCGACGCCCTTCATGCAGCGCCCCCTATCCTTTGGCGCAGACATCGTGGTGCACTCCACCACCAAGTTCCTGAACGGCCACGGAACGGGCATCGCCGGTGCCATCGTTTGCCGCGATGCGCAGCTGATGGCAGAGAAGTTGATCCCCGTCTACCGCCTCTACGGCGGCAGTGGTAACCCCTGGGATGCCTGGCTCGTACTGAATGGTTTGAAAACCCTACCTCTCCGGATGGAACGGCACAGCCACAACGCCCAGGTCGTAGCTGAGTGGCTCGTAAACCATCCGGAAGTAGCCCAAGTTAACTACCCTGGACTACCAGGGCATCCGGACGAAGCGACAATCAAAGCGCAAATGGCCCAGAACGGTGGGATACTGAGCTTCGAGCTGGCTGGCGGTACGGAGGCGGGTACGTCCTTCATGAATCGGATCAAGTTCTGTACCCTCACTCCTACCCTTGGGGATGTGGATACGCTGGTGCTTCATCCTGCTACGATGAGTCATCGGGGCGTTGACCCGGCGGTGCGGGCGGCACATGGTATTTCGGATGGGCTTGTTCGGATCTCCGTTGGGGTGGAGGCTGTGGAGGATATTATTGCTGACCTTGCGCAGGCTATTGGCTAACTGGAGCGTTCCGACTGCGGCGATTAGGTTGAATTTAGTCGCCTGCGGCAATGGGTTAGTTTCAACGCTTCGCGTTTGTGCGAGGCAGCTTTGCCGGAGGAAGGCGAAGAAGATGAGGAAGAAAAAGAGAAGAGGGAGTATCGTGTTCGGCTTCGCCGGTTTCTCCGTCGTTATAGGCTGCCGGAAGAGCGGGAGGAATGGAGGAAGAGATTGCGTTCTTAGGTTTTTCGGAAAGCTGGTTTAATCACCAACACTTGGGGTCAAGTGTCCGCCTTCTCTGGTAAATACGCTTGTTCTTATGAAACTATTTATGCTTTTGCTTTCTCTATCCCTCAACTTTTTCCTTACCGCCCAGCAAACAAGTGTCCGCTTAGGGACGGGCTTGGCGGGCTTTCCTCAGAACACGGTCGAAACCGGAGCGTCGGTGAACTTGGACGTGGTTCAGGATTTCAATATTTCGGGGCCAGTAAGTCTTTATTTATCCGTTGGTGCTAGCTACAACCGGTATACAGATCGCTCGGCGTTTATACCTAACGAAGTCCAGGATAGGTCTCCCTGTGACTGCATCCTGGCCAGGTATAATACCTACGGTATTACCCGCAGTGAAGCTTACTTTGGCGGCGGATTAAAATATACTAAAGACCGCTTCACCCTACGGGCAGGTGCAAACCTGGGCTACGCGTTTTCAGGAGAGATAACGGAAACGCGTTTTCGCAGCGGAAGTGTACGCGGCACGCCCCAGACGTCTAAACCCGGAGAGCGCTTCGAGGAAATTGGTCGATCAACTGAGGTATCTATGGAGTACAACCGCCGTTTCAATCCAATAACCGACCTAGCTGTTTCCTACCAACTGAATAACCGCTTCTCCGTAGGGCTTCGCTACCAGGAAACACTGGGTCGCTACCGAATTACAAAGACACAGTACAATGCTTGTTCTTTCTGTCAACCGCGACGGGAGAATGGCGTACGGGAGATAGGGAATGCCGGTTTTCGTAGCCTACAGGTAGCAGCAGAATATCGTCTAAGCCGTTAGACCAATAGGAATTTAGGAAAAAATTTGTCCTAGTGGGCCACCCCGTAGCTATCGCTCTAACAGTCTCCGCCTACGACGCGCGGCAGCCCTAAAAGTATAATGAACTAACAATCTAAAAGACTAATCACCCCAGCCACTTACCCTGAAAATCAGCCCCTTCCTTGCTCATCACCGAGTCTAATAATGCACCTGCGTCCGCGCCCGAATGCATCAATTCTGCGTGGGCGTCTTTGAGGAAACGCTCTTTGACCATGTGGCCCAGCAGGGCAGTAAGGTGGTCGTAATAACCATTGACGTTGTACAAGCCACAGTGCTTTTCGTGGATACCGAGCTGCGTCCAGGTAAATACCTCGATGATCTCTTCGAGGGTACCGATGCCGCCGGGCATGGCGATAAAGGCGTCGGAAGCTTCGGCCATCGCCAGCTTACGTTCGTGCATCGTTTCGGTGACGATCAGCTCCGAAAGACCGGTATGACCAACCTCCATATCAATAAGGAACTGCGGGATGACGCCGAGAACGGTACCGCCTAAGCGCAATACTTCATCGGCTACCGTGCCCATCAGGCCGACCGATCCGGCGCCGTAAACCAGGCGGACATCACGCTCAACAATGGCCGCCGCCATGGCTTTCGCGGCTTCGGTATAAACAGGGTCGGCGCCGGAGGAGGAGCCGCAAAAGATGGCTACGGATTTCATAGATTTCGATTTGAGCGGCAAGGTATGCCAAATCAATTACTCCGTGAAAAATGAGCGCCTTTTGTGTTTACAATAAACGGCACAGGGTTGAGCGCTTGCAGCGTAGTTACTCATCGTGAAGTGGTGGATCTCCGTCCGACAGCTGGTAAAACGATTGTTGAACCGCCCCAGGTAATCTGAGACAAGCCGCGGGTACAGGCGCATACCTACCGCATCTGCATCAATGCGGAATACGTAGCCAACCTGCGACAACCGCCAGGAGGTAATCCGGTAAATTCGCTCGGATAGCCGGCCGATACAGCCTGCCATGAAGGCGGCGAAAGCCACTAAAAATAAATCGAGAGAAAGAACATTAAGTACCCGTACAGAACCAATGCGCTGTCTTTTTGCTGACTCATTTGTGCCCTACCGAGGCAAAAAACGTAGGCAACGCCGTAG
>JAPKCQ010000308.1 GCA_026421165.1 Lewinella sp.
GGGACGAGTAAAGTGGTAGTAAGGAACGTCAATTCAATAGCCGTCGCTTTTCGGCCGTTTTATTTTGCCTCTACGCTCACAAAAAACAATTTCCGTAGCTAAGGCTATGCAAAGTATTTTTTGAAAACATAGGAATAAAAACGCCAGGCCGAAAATCGGACAGTTATTAAATCGGCGTTCCTAAAGCAGTACGTTTCGTGCTTCTTCAACCCTCTCCACTGTACCCGCGCCCAAAGTTCTAACTTGCTCCTATTGAGCTACAACCAACACCACCGGTGTTCAACGATAGCAACCCCGTACGAAGAGAGATGCGATAGCATCGAACGTAGTCCGGGAGTGACCACCGCCTCTAAAGACCGACCATGATCCACTTCGCCAACATGTTCCGCCAACTGGACCGAACCACAAAAACCAACGCCAAAGTAGCCGCCCTCGCTGACTACTTCCGCACCGTACCCGACCAGGACAAATTATGGACCATGGCCTTGCTAAGTCACCGCCGCCCCAAACGAACCGTAAACTCAAAACTACTCCGCGCCTGGGCCGCAGAGATGGCCGGCATCGATCCCTGGATTCTCGAAGAAAGCTACCACGTAGTCGGTGATCTCGCCGAAACCATCGCCCTCGTCCTCCCCGAACCCGAAGCCTCCAGCGAGAAATCCCTCACCGAATGGATCACCGTCGTGGAACAATTAGCAGCCTACGACGAAGACGGAAAACGCACGGCCGTAACCGACGCCTGGCGGGTACTCGGTACCACTGAACGCTACTTGTTTAACAAACTAATCACCGGGAGTTTCCGCGTAGGCGTAAGCCAAAAACTGATGACTCGCGCCCTGAGCCAGGCCACCGAAATTGATGAGCTCAACCTCGCCCACCGCCTGATGGGCAACTGGACGCCACATACCATTACCTACGATCAACTGATCAATTCAGCATCTGCGACCGACGACAGTAGCCGCCCCTACCCTTTCTATCTCGCCTATCAACTCGAAGGAGAACCGGCCGACCTGGGCATGCCTGATGAATGGCAGGCTGAACACAAATGGGACGGTATCCGCGGCCAACTAATTGTTCGCAACGGCGAGCTGTTCGTCTGGAGCCGCGGCGAAGAACTTGTCACCGACAAATACCCAGAGTACGCACCGCTGGCCGAACTCCTGCCCGACGGTACGGTCATCGACGGAGAGATTCTTCCCTTCGCAGAGGGAAAACCGCTTAGTTTCAACATCCTCCAAACGCGTATTGGCCGCAAAACGGTGAGTAAAAAACTACTCAAGGATGCACCAGTTGTTTTAATGGCCTACGACTTGCTGGAATACGAAGGCGAAGACATCCGCTCCCGGCCCATGTCCGAACGCCGAGAATTATTGGAAAAGCTCCTCGCCGAAAACGATACCCAGGGCATCATCCAACTATCCCCCATAGTGAGGTGGAACAACTGGGAAGAACTCGCCGCCGAGCGCCAAAACGCCCGCGAAAAACACAGCGAAGGACTGATGCTGAAGCGCCGCAACAGCGAATACAAACAGGGGCGCAAAAAAGGAGACTGGTGGAAATGGAAGGTCGACCCCTTAACCATCGACGCCGTGATGATGTACGCCCAACGCGGTCATGGCCGGCGGGCCAATCTCTTTACCGACTTTACCTTCGGGGTGTGGGACGGAGACAAATTAGTACCCTTCACTAAAGCCTATTCTGGGCTAACGGACAAGGAATTCAACCGCATCACCGCCTGGGTGCGCAAAAACACCGTCGAATCTTTCGGGCCGGTACGCAGTGTGAAGCCGTTCCACGTTTTTGAGATTGGTTTCGAGGGAATTCGGGAATCTACCCGGCATAAATCGGGTGTTGCCCTGCGCTTCCCGCGCATGTTGCGCTGGCGGGAGGATAAGCCGGTTGAGGAGGCTAATACTAAGGTGGATCTGTTGGCTATGCTTG
Organism: Lewinella sp.; assembly: GCA_026421165.1. Lineage (GTDB taxonomy): Bacteria > Bacteroidota > Bacteroidia > Chitinophagales > Saprospiraceae > Neolewinella. The sequence continues at coordinate 1,942 of JAPKCQ010000308.1, forward strand.
AAGAATACGGAGGATAACTATTCGGCGACTTCCAAAAACTGCATATCATAAAGCTTCCGGTACCGCCCGTCTTTCAATCCCATAAGCTCATCGTGGGGACCGAACTCTCTGATCTCCCCTTTTTCCAGTACCATAATGTTGTTGGCATTGCGGATCGTGCTCAGGCGGTGAGCGATTACGATACTCGTGCGCGCATCCATTAGCTTTTCGATGGCGTGCTGGATGACGCCTTCCGTTTCGGGGTCTACGCTGGAGGTCGCTTCGTCGAGAATTAGGATGTCAGGATCGAAGACAAGGGCGCGAACGAAGGAGATTAGCTGTCGCTGGCCCATACTCAGGGTAGCGCCGCGCTCCTGAACGTCGTAATCGTAACCACCGGGTAATTTCTCGATGAACTCGTGGGCACCAATCAGTTTGGCAGCATCGATTACCTGTTCGCGGGTGATCTCGGGGTCGCGTAGGCTTATGTTGTCGAGCACCGAGCCAGTGAAGAGGAAAACATCCTGCAGTACCATCGCCATACGGGAGCGCAGAGCGTACATCTCGTAGTCACGCAAGGGGGTATCATCGATGCAGATGTCACCTTTCTGGTACTCGTAGAAGCGGTTGATAATGTTGGTGATCGTCGTTTTTCCGGAGCCGGTACTACCGACGATGGCAAGCGTTTCGTTCTTCTTTAACTCAAAACTCAAGTCTTTAAGGATCCAGTTGTTGCCTACGTAGGCAAACCAGACGTTCTTGAAGCTGACCTTTCCTTCCAACCGTTCCGGGGCGATGGAGCCGTTGTTTTCAATCTGGTCCGTTCGGTCCACTACGGCGAAGATGCGCTCGGCGGCAACGAGGCCCATCTGTAGCGTATTAAACTTGTCGGCCAGTACCCGAATTGGGCGAAAGAGCATATTGATGTAGATCGGAAAAGCGACCAACGCACCGAGGGTAACGCCACCGGCGCGGGCAACATCTTGCGCACCCCACCAGACCATAAGGGCTAGCGACGCAGCGGCGATCAGGTCTACGGTAGGAAAGAAAATAGCGTAGTAAAGAATGGCGTTGATGTTTGCTTTGCGCAGGCCAGCGTTGATTTTAGCGAAAGACTCCCGTTCCTGTTTTTCAGCATTGAAAAACTGCACGATCCGCATTCCGGTGATGCGCTCCTGCAGGAAGGCGTTCATCTTCTGGATTTGCGTCCGAACCTGCTGGTAAGACTTCTTGACCGCTTCCTTGAAAACGTAACTGGCCAGAATAAGGAAAGGCATCGTAGTGAGGCAGATCAGGGTGAGCCGCCAGCTTGTGTAGACCATGATGCCCAGTACGGCAAAGATCATCAGCAGGTCGGCAACGATAGTGATTACACCCTCGGCAAAAACGCTGTTGATACTCTGAATGTCGCTGATCGTTCGCGTCGTCGATGTACCGATTGGCGTCTTATCGAAATAGCTTAGTTTAAGGCTGTTGATATGTTTGAATACCCGTACCCGCAGGTCACGGATGATGGACTGCCCGAGCCAGTTGGAGCTATAAATGAAAGCATAGCGGGTGAGCGCCTGGACGATGAGCAGAACCGTTACGACCATGGCCCAGTAGGTCAAGCCGCTGATGTCGCCGACCAGGACATAGTCGTCAATCATCAATTGCACCAGCGCTGGTTGGGCAATACCTAAAGGTGCCAGTAATACCGCAAGCAGTACCGCAATGGCGGTCACTTTTTTGTAAGGGAACGCTAGGACGAGGACACGTTTTAATGTGTCGAGGTCAAATTTTTTTTGTGCCGGTTTCTGAGCCATCTACTCACTAACGCGCTTTAAAGGATAAAGATTAGGGCGCGAACGCAGGATACAAGGAAAGTTTAAATGCCGGGCAACCAACTCAACGCCGTACTACCCGGCCAGTAACCACTTCCCCGTTGGCCTTACGTGCTTGTAAAAGGTAGATTCCCGCCGCAAACGGACTTAGGTCAATACTAACCCCCGGTGCCAAACGATCCCCGGAGTATATCAGCCGACCGTAGGCATCATACACCTGAACGGAAAAAAGCTCGCCCGTAATGTCGGACAGAATGGTCAGCCGACCATCCGTCGGGTTAGGTTGGAGGCTCAAGGCCGCTGCGGGTACAACACGTTCTACGGGGGTAAGCGACCAGATAGCTCCGTCCATCCAGGAAGTACGGTCTTCCACCCAGCGTTTTAGGTAATCGATTTCCGCCTCGTAGGTCTCGCCGAGAAAGACGTTGGGCCAGACGTATTCCCCAAGCACGGGCCAGCGCTCGAAATTCCGCCGCGGGGCATCGTCCATCACGGTAACCAGGGAGTCGATGGTGGCGTTAAGGCGCTCATCCGAAAACGCGCCGTTCCGTAATTCATTCCAGCGGTCACCGAGCATAGCGACGAAGTCGGGATCTTCTCGTAGGCGGTCCCACCAGAAAGGAAGTTGCCAGAAATCATCAGGGCAGATGACGCCAAAATTGTACCCCCACCCTTGAGGCGCCGCTCCACCGCAGTAGTCCGCGTTACCGAAAGCTAGGTTGAAATCCCAAACCGGTCCCATGTGTAGTTTACCGCCCTGATCATCGCGTTCCTTATACATGAAAGTGCTCAGCCGGTAGCCGTCTACGTTGCGGGAAATTTCGTTGATGAGTAGGAAATCTACAAAGGACTCCAGGTCGACGTACTGGCGGTAACCATCGTTTTGATCAAGAAAATCATCTCCGGCCAAAGCCTGTTCGAAGTTGTGCATCCAGCTTTCGATGTAGGCGCGTTGCGAACCGATAATATTCTCCGGCTTTGGGTAATGGTAAAGAAAACGAACCGTCTGCTCCACTTCCGTGTCAGCGTTGTAGTTGGACTCAAATAAAATAGGTAAGTCGAAGTCTTCTCCCGTGAATTTATCAAATTTGAGGATGTAGCCGCCGGTCTGCTCATTTCCACTAGTATCCTCCGGAGACAGCTTCTTGACGTCGACGCGATTACGGTCCCGCTTGATCTTTTCAGTAAAAAGATATACGCCCAGGTAATCATTATTGATCACGACTTCCACCATTCGAATGCGCGGAGCATAAGGCATAAGCTCCCTAGCTAGGTGGTATGCCAGCGCGTTTCGGATAAGGCTTTTGTCTGAATACGGACCATGGAGCACAAAGTCTTCCTCGATGGGGAAGCCAAGAAGTTCTACCTGGTTATCCGTCCCGTCGGCCAGCCGCGTCTCCAGCCCGTAACCAACTTTAGGGAAACTCTGTGAAGACGACCCTCGGACTTCAATTCCGATGAAACCGTCGTAGGCGTTGAAGTCGTCACTAAGCGCATTCCGTTCGCCCGCGCCGTTGTCGATGATGCCCATGCGGGCCGTTATCTTCGGCTCGTCCGTTATCTCCGTACCCTGGGTGTTGATTACGATTATAGGTAAGGTGGAGGAGAAGTTATCTTGGGCGGAAAGCATCGTTGCACAAGCAAACAGCAATGCGTAAAGTGAAAATCTTTGCATTTTGAAGAAGTTAGACGGCTTTTTAGACGGCTACGCTTTTAGACGGCTACGCCTTTCAGACGCTACGCTTTTAGACGGCTACGCCTTTTAGACGGCTACGCCTTTTAGACGGCTACGCCTTTTAGACGGCTACGCCTTT
>JAPKCQ010000309.1 GCA_026421165.1 Lewinella sp.
GCTCTTTTAGACGCTTTGCTTTTAGACGAGCTGCGCTCTTTTAGACTGCCGCACGACTTCGGGACCACACAGCCGTGCGGTAGCCTAAAAGCCGAAGGCGTCTAAAAGGGCGAAGCCGTCTAAAAGGCCAAAGGCCGTCTAAAAAGCCGAAGGCTGTCTAAAAACCCCTGTTTTTCTGATTCCGAACAAAGAAGTTCATGTCCGGCACATTAGTAACCTCCATTTTAGCTCCATCCCATTCCAGGCGGGTGCGGCCGGGTACTTTGTAGGCTTCGGCGTCCTTACCCATGGGGTCGGGGAAGCGGTAGGTGTAGCCACGGACGGCCAGGTTGCCCATCAAAACGGTTTCCGTTAGCGGACCGGCTTTGCCGAAGTGGCTGCTGGGCTGGTAGTTGTTTTTGATGCCGTTGATCCAGTCCATGGCGTGGCTGGTGGTGACGCGGGCGAGGGTTTCGGGGACGTTGATGTAGCCCATGCTTTCCGTTGGGACGAGGCGTGGGTTGGCGCCGTAGACGTCGGCGATCAGGGTGCCACGGGTGCCTTCCATGATGATGCCATTACCGTCGCCGTCGCCTAGTTGTTCGTTGGCCAGCATGCCTTCGGGGCGGCGGGGGAGGATGCCGCCGTCGGTCCAGATCAGTTCCACGGGTGGCTTTTCTCCACGGGCTGGGAAGCTGACGTGAATTTTGCTAGAGGGTGGGCAGCTCTCCGGCTTATAATCCGGACTCCAGTTGCGGCTGAATACCTGGCTTACGCTGGCTTCGGCGGAAGTGGGGTAGCCTAGATCGAGGATGTAGAAGGGCGTGTCGATGATGTGACAGCCCATATCGCCGAGGGCGCCGGTGCCAAAGTCCCAGTATCCGCGCCAGGCGAAGGGGTAGTAATCTTCGTGGTGGGGGCGGTCGGCGGCGGGGCCGAGCCATAGGTTCCAGTCGAAGTGGTCGGGTATGGGCGTTGAGCCGATGGGTGCGCCACCGCCCTGGGGCCAAACCGGGCGGTTGGTGAAGGCGTGGACGGTGTGGACGTCGCCCAACAGTCCGGCTTCGTAGATCTCCTGGGTTTTGCGGATGCCTTCGCCGCTGGCGCCCTGGTTGCCCATCTGGGTGATGAGGTTGGGGTTTGCTTTGGCTGCTTCGCTGAGGGCGCGAACTTCCTCGATGGAGTGGGCGAGGGGCTTCTCGATGTAGACGTGCTTACCGAGGGCCATACAGGCTAGGCCGGTGATGGCGTGGGTGTGGTCTGGGGTGGAGATGATGACGGCGTCGATGTCCTTGGCGTGCTTGTCCAGCATCTCGCGGTAATCGCGGAAGTAGGCGGCTTTGGGGTGATCTGCGCGGGAGTCGGCGGCGGCTTTGTCATCGACGTCGCAGAGGGCGACGATGTTCTGGCTGGCGATGTCGCGAATACCGCTGCGTCCTTTGCCTCCGGAGCCGATGGCGGCTACGTTGACCATATCGCTGGGGGCCGTGTAGCCAGGACCGCCGAGCACGTGGCGCGGAACGATCATGAAGCCAGCGGCGGCCGTGGAGGCGGTTTTTAAGAATTTACGGCGGGTGGAACTTGGTTTTTGCATGATGATGTTTTCTTTTCGAGCCGGTTAAGATAGTAAAAGTATACGGATGAGGTTGGAGGTGCTGGGTAATGCTCTCTCAGGAAGGGCTGAATGGCCCGTATAATGGGCACCAAAGCTCAGTAAACTTTTTTGGCTCTTCGAAGAGACCGGTTTTTAGCCATGTTCTCACGAACCGAATATTGCTTTATGAAACGTCTTTCTATTGCACCTGCGTTCGCGCCTGATACGGCGTCCCTTAGTCGGCTTTTGATGTTGTGCACTCACGTATAAGTACGAGTCGCTGAAAGTGGTCAATAAATCGAACTTTAGCATAAATCAAACCTTTCTCCACACAATGGACGCAACCACCAAAATCAATATTCCCGAATCTCCACACGAGCGCATCGTAATCGTCGGCGGTGGCTTCGGGGGGCTGCAACTGGCCCGTAAGCTGAGCCGCGACGACTATCAGGTCGTCCTGATCGATAAGAACAACTACCACCAGTTTCAGCCGCTCTTTTACCAGGTGGCGATGGCTGGCTTGGAGCCAAGCAGTATCGTCTTTCCGTTTCGTAAGCTCTTTCAGGGGAAAAAGAACATCTACATTCGGGTCACGGAGGTCGTCAGCGTTGAGCCGGATAAGAAGACGGTTCAGACGCCGCTGGGCTTTTGCAACTACGATCACCTGATCATCGCCACGGGGGCGGATACCAATTACTTCGGTAACGAAAATATCGAGAAGTACGCCTTGCCGATGAAGTCGGTCGCGGAAGCATTGTACTTGCGTAATAACATCCTGGACGATTACGAAGATGCCCTCACCACCCCAGACTACGAGCCCCGCCAGGAACTTGTAGACATCGTCATCGTAGGCGGAGGACCAACCGGAGTGGAATTAGCCGGCTCGCTCGCCGAAATGAAAAAGCACGTTTTACCGAAGGACTATCCCGAGCTGAACATCGAAGAAGAGGTTGATATTTACCTTGTCCAGGCCGGCGGATGCGTGCTGAAAGGCTTTAGCGACGATAGTAGCGCGAAAGCCTTAAGGTACCTTGAAGAACTCGGGGTGAAGGTGCTGCTAAATAGCCGGGTGACGGATTTTGACGGCCATCATGTGCTCCTTAAAGACGGGAGTTCAATCCCATCCCAGAAAGTAATCTGGGCAGCAGGTGTTAAGGGTAGTCCAGTGCCTGGTTTGCCTGCAACCTCCATCACCTACGGCAACCGCCTGGCGGTAGACCGTTTCCATCGTGTCAAGGAAACGGAAGACGTCTATGCCATCGGAGACGTGGCCTATATGGAAGAGCCAGGCTGGCAGAAAGGCCACCCGCAAGTAGCGCAGGTAGCCATCCAGAACGGAGCAAACCTGGCTCGGAATTTTCGTAATCGGATTCGTGAAAAAGACCTCATCCCTTTTGCTTATAACGATAAGGGTAGCATGGCTACCGTGGGTCGTGGCCGTGCGGTAGTGGACATTCCTAAACCAAAGTTTCAGTTTGGGGGTTTTTTAGCCTGGTTGCTGTGGCTAGTAGTTCATCTATTCGCAATACTTGGTACGCGTAATAAATTATTTGTGTTTATTAACTGGGTTATCAATTATATTAATTACGACCAGAGTCTACGGCTTATCATTAAACCTAAAATAAAATAATTTTATCAATCGAATTACATGTCATGGCCAATAAAGTAACATTTTTAAACATTATTGTTGTTGCCTTTTCAGCTTTTCTGTTGGTGGGCTGCGGAAGTGGAAAGGCAGAACTGAACGATGAGAACTCGTCGACTACGGAAAATGTCGATTTGAATAATATCAAGGATAGCTTCAAGCGGTATCTTTCGCTGGCTTCAGGCCGGATGAAGTATTCTGTGAAGTCAGATTCTGCATTGTATTATTATAATTTGGGTTGGCATCAGATTATGGACGAAGGCCGCTACGGACAAGCTGAAGCATCTTACCGTAAAGCCCTTGATTTCGATCCGGACTTTTTAATATGTCAGGCAGTACTCGGTCGGTTAACACTTGATGATGCGGAACGGGTAGAAATATATCAAAACGTAGAGATTGAGCGGGGTTCGTTGCCACCTGATGAAGAGGAATTACTCGGTGTCTATCACGACTTTGTGCAGTACACAAACCGCCGGGAAAGCGGCGATACAACGGCGCGTGTATTTATCCAGGAAGCTTTGGCGGCTGCCGAAGAAGTATTTCGAAAAGTTGTCCATAAATATCCCGAGGAGCCGTGGATGAAAGGCGAATACGTGGAGTTTTTAAATAGTAACCATGGTCTAGATATTGCGCTCGATTCGTTGGCAAGTCTTACCCGTGAACGGCATGCGGATAATCCGTTTTTGCTTGGCTTTCAGGCTTCTCTTGAGGCAAAAAGAGGCAACGTGTTAGAAGCGGTTCGAATCGCTAGGAAATTGGAGGCTCAGACCGAAGACAGAACCGAACCAAAATTTTGGACGGTTCATGCAGACGTGTACTACCAATTGAAATTCTTGCGGATTGCGAAGACGTTTGCAGATAGTGCTGTGGGGCTTGATCCTCGTAACCTGGATGCTACCCGCTTAAAGGCTAAAATAGATGCCGCTATTGCTGTCTCAGGTTCCTAATACTTTTAGCCGTTAGACGGCCACTTGCGGTAGCCTAATAATGCCAAGTACTTTACGCTAAATGCTGCCTTTTCACCATTCATCCCGAAAAAGCGACGCTTCATCGAAAACTGGCTTTGCACCAGCGGCCGCGCCCTTAATTTTGTGGTCATATAAGATTTTTGATCTATGACTCCCCACGAAATTAGCCGCCTGAGCCACCGCTTCTACCCCGAATACCGTTCCTTCGCTCTCAATCTCACCCGCGACGAGGAATCCGCAGCAGACTTGTTGCAGGAAACCATTTATTTAGTCCTCAAAAACCACGAACGGTTCACCAAGGGAACCAACTTGCAGGCCTGGGTGAAAACCATTATCCGCAATACCTTTATCTCCGGTTACCGTAAGCAAAAGCGACGTCAGGAGATCACCGATGAGAACCTTCATCAAGAGGCCTGGATGAATAAAACTACCGATAAAAATCCTGCCGAAAGCGATCTCGGCGCCGAAGAAATCATGGAACGAATACAAGCACTTCCGGAGAACTTCCGCCGTGCATTTCTGCTGCACTACAACGGTATGAAGTACAAAGACATCGCTACCCTGACCAACGTGCCGGTGGGAACGGCCAAAAGCCGCGTTTGGACGGCTCGTAACCTGCTGCGTGAGCGGATTAAACTATAGAGGCCTGGCTATACCCAAAGCGGACAGCCAGTAAATTGACGTTCCTTAGCCAATAAAAAAGCGCGCGAAACGGACAGTCGTTTCGCGCGCTAATTATATAGCTAATATCGGTCAATTAGCCGGTAGAAAGTATTACCGCTTAACTACCCGGGCAACCTCGCGGTAACCCGCGCCATCGGTAACCAGAATCTGGTAAATGGCAGTAGGAAACTGGTTCATATTGATCCGTACCTGGCCGCCGTTCATCGTTCCTTCGGAAACCTTACGCCCCGTAGGATCGTAAAGGACATACTGGAGGTTTTCCCCTACGCCGGATCCCGTATTCAGTATTACGAAATTATTGGCGGGATTGGGGAATACCGATAGCCCGAAAGCTGCACCGAAGGTTACCGCCCGGATCTCAGAATAGCTGGCGGCTCCGTCGGAGTCTTCCTGACGGAGGCGGTAGTTGTAGGTGTTGCCTGGGCTTATTTCTATATCGGTGAACTGGTAGTTCGCTACACCGTCAGCACCATCGCGTTGTACATAGCCAATCTGATTCCAGTTGTTTACGCTGGGGTCGTTGCGTTCGATGCTGAAGCCTGCGTTTAGCGCATCCTGCTCAACTGCCCAGTTTAGAAGAGCCGTTTTACCGGCGGGGCGGGCGGCGAAGTCTAACCAGGTGACGGGCAGTACCGAACGGGCCACGAAGGTACGCTCGCAGCT
>JAPKCQ010000310.1 GCA_026421165.1 Lewinella sp.
AAAAAACATGCTAAAGCACATGAAAGAAATTAGGTGTTTCATAAAATAAGGGTATTACCAAACGTCCTAATCTTGCTAAGGTGTAAGGCATCTAGTAGGTGAAGCGTAAAACCACTCTGTATGAAATTAAAGATAGGTGCTAAACTATTGATTTGTAAGGAATATATATTTGGTAGAAAGCCCCCTTCTTTTCTTTACCTTTTTGAACCATTCGATTATCTTTTATTCCAACTTCTCTACAAACACGGAAGCCTAAACACTATAGGTAATACTGTTTCACTATCTACTACACCCACCACCGTCGGCCTACACTTCCCAATAACCTTAGGCCCAAAGCCCTGCAAAATTTGAAACACTATAGACACATACTGTTTCACCATGTTATTAGGTAAGCCAACCCAAAGCCTTAAAACGCACTTTGTACTTGTGGCATCGCCCTATTGAACGGTGAGACCGGAGCGAGACGCCTCCGGTAGCCAGAAGCTATCAGTGCAAGTAGCTTCTTTGACGAAGGCGACTCAGACCTGTCCTTCTGCCGCAGTTCGCTCCAGGGCTCAAACCGTGAACCTTTCCTCCACCACTTTCTTTCCCTACCAGAAGCCTTACCACAAACAAATTTTCCCCAATGCCCACAATCGTAATCGGTGCCGGAATAGCCGGTCTTGCCGCCGCAGTCCGCTTAGCGGTGGCCGGTCACGACGTCACCGTTTTTGAGGCCAACGAAGGCCCAGGCGGTAAACTGAGCCAGTTCAGTCTCGGCGATTACCGCTTCGATTTCGGTCCGTCTTTGCTCACGATGCCGCAGTACATCGACGATCTTTTCCGCCTGGCGGGCGAGGAACCGACCGACCATTTCAACTACGTCCGCCTACCCAACGTCTGCCATTATTGGTGGGCTGATGGAACTCAGTTCTCCGCTCCCGGAGATACGGATGAGCTGGCCAGAGCCGCAGCTGAAACCTTCGGTGTTCCCGAAGACCGCGTCGCCAACTTCATGGCTGATGCCGCCCGCAAGTACGAACTTACCGGCCGTACCTTCCTAGAGAAACCACTGCAAAAGGCCGCTACCTGGCTTGATCCCAAGGTCGCTGGTGCGATGCTCCGCATCCCCACCCTCGATTTGTTTTCCACCATGAACGCCGTTCATGAGCGGGATTTGCAGCACCCCAAACTCGTCCAGCTCTTTAACCGCTTCGCGACTTATAACGGCTCGAATCCTTACAAAGCGCCGGGGCTGCTGACGATGATTCCTCACTTCGAACACCACTTCGGGGCTTACCTGCCGAAGGGTGGGATGTTCGACATTAGCCAGTCGGTCTACGAGTTGGGCAAGCGTTTAGGCGTGAAGTATCATTTTAACCAGCGCGTTGATGAGATTGTCCGGGATAAGAGCAAGGGAGGAAAGGTGACCGGGGTAGAGGTGAACGGCCAGCTTCATGCCGCCGATACCGTAGTCTGTAATATGGACGTTTGGCTCGCCTACGACAAACTCCTACCCGGAGCGAAGAAGCCCAAGCGCACCCTAAGCCAACAGAAGAGTACCAGCGCGGTGATCTTTTACTGGGGCATTGAGCGGGAGTTCCCCGAACTTGGTGTTCACAACATCTTCTTCAGCGAGGATTACCGGGAGGAATTTACAAAACTGGAAGGCGGGGAGTTGGCGGAGGACGTAACGGTCTACGTCAACATCAGCAGCAAGATTGTAAAGGAGGACGCTCCTGCCGGAGGGGAGAACTGGTTCGTGATGGTCAACGCGCCGGCGCATACGGACCAGGACTGGGATGCGCTGATCCCAAAGCTTCGAGAACGGGTTTTAGCGATGCTTCAAAAACGTCTCTTTGCACCTGCGGCCGCGCCTGAAAACCTTTCTGATCTGATCGTAGAAGAACGCATCATTACCCCACAAGAGATTGAGCGCCTTACTGGTTCGCACCAAGGCGCGCTCTACGGAACGAGCAGTAACAATACGATGGCAGCTTTTCTGCGCCACCCTAATTTCAGTAGTCGGATCGACGGGCTGTACTTCCTGGGCGGCAGTGTTCATCCGGGCGGCGGCGTACCGCTCTGCCTTCTTTCGGCTAAGATTACGGCGGAGTTGATTGGGGAGTGAATAACTTGCGGTAGGCTAAAAACTAAGTCCTAATCGCTAAAAATACTCGAATGACCTCCCTCGCCAACACCTCCCACCTCCGCCCTTTCGTTGCCGCGAAAGATTTTGCCGTCTCCCGTGCTTTCTACTCCGACCTCGGCGCTACCGAACGCTGGGCCTCAAATGATATGGTACTGCTGGAGCTTGGCGACTCCCTTTTCTACCTCCAGGATGCTTACGTTAAAGCCTGGGCCGAGAACACCATGCTCTTCCTGATGGTACCCGACCTCGACCTCTGCTGGCAGGAACTGCAGGCGCTGGACCTCGTGAACCGCTACCCGGGCGTCCGCTGGAAAAAACCGACAGACTACCCTTGGGGCTTGCGCGAGATCCACCTCATCGATCCCGCAGGCGTACTGTGGCACTTTGCTTTAGATTCTGCTTCTGACTAAATAAAAAATGTCCGTCTACGCATGCGCAGATGGACATTTTTTATTTGGACAGAAGCAGAATCTGCTATTACTCTTTATTGTCCCGCGTGATGAACTGTTCTTCACGCTGGCGTTTGGCTTCAAGGTCACGGAGATTGCGCAGTTCGCGGGCGTCTTTGTCACGCTGCTCGCGTTCTTCTTCTTCTTTCATACCGGCGTTGAGTTCCTGCTCCAGGGTGCCCTTGGCTGTATTGAATTCGCGGATACCTTTGCCTATACCTTTCATCAGCTCAGGAATTTTTTTGCCACCGAAAAGCAGCAGAATCGCAAAGAAGATGACGATCATCTCGGGGCCGAGGAAGTTGAAAAGGAAGATGGAATTGAACATTCGCTTTTATTTTGATCGATACGCTACCGTAATGTCTTGGTAGGAATCGGGATGATTGTAGACGAGGTTGGACAAAAATAACGTCTTTTGGTGGCATTCTGTTTTAGTGGTGAAGAATTGAGTTACTCAATTATTTCTTGAGTCCAATCTGTCGCAACCGCTCGTCCAGATACTCCCCGGCCGTAGTGGGCGGATAATGCTGGGGATTGGTTTCAGAGACGCAGCTATCGAGCACGTTCAAGCTCATTTCCGGCCGCGGGTGCAGGAAGAAAGGAATGCTCAGGCGGGGCTTGTGCCACTCCGAACGGGGTGGGTTGACCACCCGGTGGGTGGTGGATTTGAGGTGGTTGTTCGTCAGTCGTTGCAGCATATCACCGACGTTAATCACGATCTCATCGTTCTCCGGTACGACCTCTTGCCACTCGCCAGCGGCGTTTTGTAGTTGCAGGCCGCCTGCGCTTGCACCAACGAGTAGGGTGATCAGGTTAATATCTTCATGTTGTTCGGCGCGGATAGCGCTGGCCGGCTCGTTAGAGATTGGTGGGTAGTGTATGGCGCGGAGAATGGAAATACCGTCTTTTGTGAATCCTCCGAAGTAGCTTTCTGGGAGGCCAAGGCCAAGAGCGATTGCACGCAGTAGGCTGCTGCCTTTTTGCTCAAACTGGCGGTAAAGCTCCATCCCAAGCTCCATAAATTCGGGCACTTCAGCAACGCGCGGGTTACGCTCGTCATCTGACATATCAACGGTTTCCTGGCCGACCTGGAAAAACTCTTTCAGGTCAGCTACTTTGCTTTGCTTTGCCTTTTCTTTTCCGAAGGCAGTGTAGCCGCGCTGGCCGGCAGCTCCGGGAACCTCCTGCTGGCGCTTCACGTCTTCCGGAAGGGCGAAGAACTTTTTGGCCGCAACGAAAAAATCATCGATCAGTGATTTCGGGATGCCGTGGCCGGTCACGCCCACGAAGCCAATGTCTTGAAAGGCGGAGCCAAGTTGCTTAATGAAGGCCTGGCGGGTAGCCTCATCACCGGTCTCAAAATCGGAAAGGTTGACGAGTGGAATGGTTCTGTTGGCAGACATATCGGTTCGTTTTCTATAATTACCGCTAAGGTACAGGTTTGGTTGGGTTGATAGCCTCTTGATTAAGTCAAATTTGTGGGCGTGGCCCCCAAGATGAGCATCGGGGCCATATTTGCTATAAGGGCACAGGCGCAGGAATAAGTGAAGTCGAAGCCAATATTTTTAACAGGGCCACTTGTAGTACCTCCTGTGGCCCACAATATGTTGACGTCCCTAAAGGTCTAAAAAAGCCACTCCACCGCCCGCGGAAACTCCTTACCCCACCGCGCCTCATTATGCTGTCCGTGAGGGTCGATCTCCGTCCGAAACTCAAGGAGGTTCTTCTGGCTCATGCGCTGAATTTCGTTTAGGAAACGCATCATATTAGGCACCATCGTGTTGCTCTCGGCCTCCCCGCCGTAGAGGTATACTTTACCGTTAAAATGCTGGGCGAGGTGCACCAGTTCTTCCGTAAGCTCGGGGGCGACCCAGAAAGCCGGGCTAAAAATCATCAGCCGCTCGTAAACGTCGGGGAAGTGGATGCCCGCCAGTACACTTACCAGGCCGCCGAGGGAGCTGCCTCCAATTCCGGTGTGTTTCGATTCCGGCAAGGTCCGGAAATTTTGGTCTACGTAAGGTTTCAGGGTTTTGGCCAGAAAACCGCAATACTTTTTCCCCTCCCCCACGCCGAGTTTATTTCGAAACGAGGGTGTGAATTCACTTACTCGCTGGTCGTTGGCGTGGTCGATGGCTACAATAATGATGTCGCCCACTCCGCGCTCGCTCATGGCCGCCAGCTGTTTATCCACTCCCCAACTACCATAAGGGGCGTAGTCATCGTAAAGGTTTTGCCCGTCCTGCAGGTACAGTACGGGGTAGCGTCTGTCCGTCTCGTAATAATCGTGTGGCAACAGAGCAGCTACCCGGCGGGTTCGGATGAGCTGGGGGATCTCAAAGGCTTCGTTGATGATTTCAATACGGGGTAGGAATTTTTCCTTGTACTGTAGTCCCGTACTCGCCCATTCGACCACACGATCTGGTAGGCTCCAGCGTTTGGCTGTGCGGCGGCGGTGGTTATGGGCGTTCTCGCCGTGCTGTCCTAGTTCTACACCTTCCCATCCACCACGCGTGTATTTATACTCTACGTGGACCATTTCATCGGGAATGTCAAGCGCGATCTTCCAGTGGCCCGGCAGCTTACCCGGTTCTAGGCGGTGCGTCTCTTCCGCTACACGCCAGTCGTTGAAGGAACCGGCGACATAGATAGGCCGGTCATCGCCAGTTCCCGTTATCAGCTTTAGGTTCTTTCGGGGCATGAGGTAAGCAGTTATTGCCAGTTAATCCAAGGCCCGCAAAACTACAATTCACAACTGATGTCTCCGGTCGAAAATAGGCATCAGCACCAAAATAAAGTTTACCAATTTTGTAATGCCCAAATAAAGTGGTGACACGGAAGCTCCCTCTGCCTTTCACCCTTCTTTTTATGCTCTCAAGCACATTACCCTGACAGACCACTAGTGGTCTGTCAATATTGAATTTGTGGGTAAGGTGCTGATGAATTTTGGT
>JAPKCQ010000311.1 GCA_026421165.1 Lewinella sp.
CAGGCTTTTCAACGTCTCGATCACCACCACGATGGCTGCGCTTCACCACGCAGCAGCGAAGTTAATCAGGACCGTTGTTAAATCGGAGTTCTTAACTACTTCCCTCCTCCTGGCTTTTTCTTCTTAAAAGGATTAAGTCGCTCCAACTCCTCCTTAATAGCATTAGCTCCGGGGACCTTATTGAGCAGAGAATCTGCCCGTAAAGAATCGAGCTTTAATCGGTTTCGTAACTCCATGGCAGCCTGATCCTTGAGGCGGTCTGTCTCCGTCTGAGTCGCCCGGGTGATGCTGTCCAGAACTTGCTGGGTTCGCGCACCGGCTAAGCTACGTAGGCTGTCGATTCTGCGCTGGGCGTCTTCCTTTACGATGTTGGCCCGGTCATTTACTTCGGCTCCTGCCTCGTTCTTCTGGTCTTCAACTTCCCCGTTTAACCGGTCTTTAACGGCATCCTGGATGGAGGCGGCTGCACCGTCTTTATTGCCCAATAGGTTGAATTTGAACTGGGGTGCGCCGATGCTGCCTAGCAGGGTAATGTCAACGTTCAGGGTGTCTCCGGGGCTGATGTTTAGCCCCAGTTTTGAAGCCTGACCGGCCAGTTGATCGAGGGCGGAAAGTGCCGTGCCGGTTACAATATTTCCCTTGATCATGGTGCGGGGAATAGCGGCGCGGATGTTATAGTCCATATCCTGTTCCAGTCCGTGTGTCCCCTGGACCCGAAGCGGAATACCCGCCAGTTGGAATTTAAAAGGCTCGATGTTGACCCTGCCGTCTTTGACCTTGAAGAAGGTGACGAAATTTTTGAAGGTGGTGCTATTTTTTAGCTCTTCCACGTTCAGGGCCTGACCGATCTTACGCGCCGGAGTAAAGCCAGCCAGTTGGGCTTCTGCGGTTTTGAATATACCCTCGGCGTCGATGGTACCCAGCTTGGGGAATAGGTCCTGGTCGAGTTTGCCCTCCAGTACTAGGTCGCTGCTGAACTGGCCCTGTAGAAATTTACCAATGGGCGCCAGCGTCGCGAAGGTATTCAGGATGCTGAACGCTTGGCCAAAATCTAGGGACTCAAGGTCGTAATGAAAGCGGAAGCCCGGATCGCCCGGCTCGGAGGTGTCGTAAGCACCAGCGAATTTCATCCGGCCGCCCAGTAGGGCAGCACTGCCGTCTTCTATTACCGCCTGCCCGCCCCGCATCACCAGCTTGCCCAGCATCTGATCCAGGTTGATGTTGTCGTACTTGACGCGGTCGGCAGCCATGCTTATGTTCAGGTTTATGTTTTTGGGAATGGGCACGGCCGCGGATGATTCGGTAGTGGCAGTGGAAGTCTTAGTTGCTTCTTCCTCAACCATGAAATCCGCCAGGTCGATGAAGCCAGAACGAACGGAGAGGTCGCCGGTCAGAACGCCGTCGCCGAGGGTGTAATCAAAAAGGTCCACGATGGTACCGGAACCGGTAAACGAGCTGCCGCCCAGCGTTCCGGCGGCCGAAGCGATCTCCATTCGGTTGGGCTTTATGTTGCCGACGGCCTTGAGGCCTTTGGGCCGGTAAGTGGCGTACTTGAGTTCCCGAATATCGGCATCAACGTCAAAATCGAACCGGTCAAATACGGAGGTTGCTGCGGTCGCCTGAGGCTGCCCGGCGGTTTCTAGTTCGGCAGGACTAAGCACCGTTGAGGTCGATTCTTCGGCGGGCATCCATTCATCCGCGTCGAAAAAGTTGGAGCGCAGGTTAAAGTTACCGCGCATCGTCTGGTCGCTGGTGAAGTATGCGAGTGGGTTGTTGATCTGTCCGCTTCCGCTGAGGTCACTCCGGCCGAGGGTAGTCGAGAAGTTGGGAATGTTGATGGACTGGGGCGTGAAGTTAGCGTTGGCACTAGCGATGCGGACGGAGGGGAGCTCGTCCGTTACGTAGACGAAATTGCTGACGGCCACGTCTCCGATTACGTTCAGGTCCTGGTAACTACCAGCGTTGAGCAGGCTCTGGCGAACGCGGTCGAAGGTGATGTCCGCTACGATCTTACCGGCCAGTTCGCGGACGCCTTCGAGGGGTACCGCTTGTGCCCACTTGGCCAGGTCTAGATCCCCCTGCACGCGTGCGTCTACGTTCGGGTCGGAGAGGGGAGTGGAGAGCTTTAGCCGGCCACGAAAGGGGTCGCCACCGAGGTCGAAATCGAAGCGGGGGATATCGATGACCATCTCGTTCAGGTCAGCACTAGGGCTATTGACGCTTACTTTAGCGTCGATTCCGGTGATGCCTACGGCCCGGCCCGGATATTGTACGCTGCCGGAGGATACCTCAGTGTTGACGGCAAAGGCGGGGTAAATTCCCTTCTTACCATTGTAAGGACCGTCCACGGTGCCATTCAGGGTAAACTTACCGGTGGTTCTTACGTCTTCATAGCCGGTGGTATAAGCGGATGGAATGAGGCTCCAGAGCTGGTGGAAGTCGTTGACCGGTGCCTGGTATTCAAGGTCAAAAAGAATGTCATCGTTGTCCTCTAGGTCAATGCTGCCGCTGAAGATCAGATCGAGTGCATTGAGGGTTACTTTATTGTCGAGGAAGGTGTAGCGACTGTCGTTCAGGTCTACGTTTACCAGGGCAACGGCTGTAGCTTTTACCTCGTTCAGGTAGGTGATGCCGCCCTGTTGCAGGGTAATAGCATCAGCCTTAGAGTCGGTATCTAGGTCGAAGATGGTGGCGGTAAAATCGCCGTCTCCCGTGGTAGTCAGGCCTTCAATCTTGAGGTAGGTTTCTGTGGTGCGGTCGTCGTAAATGAGTGTTCCGTTATTGACTTCATACCGCGAAAGGTTTATTTGCGCGGTCGCAGGTGCAGCGGAAGTTTCTTCGGCGGGCACGTCACCTTCGGGAACGATGAGGTAGTTAGCGAGCTCCGGCGTGAGGACTAGAAGGTTGATGAACGGCTCGTCGAAGATGACTTCGTCGATGTTATAATTACCGTCACCTCCAACTACGGACCAGAAGCCAACGTCAATCTGTGCCCGCTTAGCGGTCATCAACGGTAATCCAACAAAAGTGTCTACGCCCATCACTTCAACGTCGTCTACGACAAGCGAAACATTAGGGAAACTTCGTAGGAAACTCAGGTTTACATCCCGAAAGTCTACTTCAGCCTCCACGGCCTTGTTGACGCTGGTTTTTACGTTGGCAATAATTTGATCTTTAAATAAAATCGGGGCGGCCAGCAGTAAGACTACGCCGAGGACAATTAAAATCACTAGGGCGATCAGGATGCGTTTGACAATTTTCATGCTTGGTTTTTTTAACTTTACCGTTAGCTTTAGCCAGCCGAAGCCAGAGCGGTACAACTCTAAGACACTGTAACGGCCCAACGTCACACTATTAACGATGATGGCAAGGAGCGGATTACATACATTGGGATTGATGTGCCCTTGTTAAACACGCCTTTCGTGCTCAAGTTTGCAAAATTTGTATGTGACGCTTCACGGAATCCGACTCTCTATTGACGAATGCGCCCGGTAAGTAATTTTACGGGTAGTGCGAGACAGAAATTATGACCGATCAAGAGTTCAATAAGCACATAAGTGAAACTAAAATAGTGTTCACTTCCGTTGCTCTTAAGTTTACGTCGGACTGGCAGGACGCCCAGGACCTTCTCCAGGAAACCATGCTGAGGGTCTACCGCTCTCGTGACAGCTTCCAGGAAGGAACCAACTTTAAAAACTGGGGCCTGATGATTATGCGCAATATTTTCATCAACGAATACCGCAAGCGTAAAGTGAGGGGTAACCTTATGCGGCCGGTGGAGCTTACCGCCATGACTGAAAAGGACGAGGTCAGCGGTAATGACTCCGGAGAGCAGCGCCTCTTCGCGAATGAAATTAGTAGTGTCATCGACGGATTAGACAAACTCTACAGCGTCCCTTTCTCTATGTTCTATCAGGGCTACGAGTACCAGGAGATCGCCGCCCACCTCCGCCTGCCCATCGGTACGGTGAAGAGCCGGATATTTACTGCTCGGACGAAGCTTAAGGAGCGGTTGCGGCAGTATGCCTAAACCAATTATATTTCATTTAGCTTTTTAGGCTCCCCTCTGCGACACACCCAAAAGTTAAGTGGGATAAGCTAAAAGCTTATTATCTTTGTGTAAAAAATAAGGACCCCACATTATGCCTCAAGGTACTCCAGACTACACCTTTATTAAGACTTTTACTGAACTTGAAGCTTTTGCGGACAAATGCCGCGACATAGAGTGGATGGGGTTCGATACCGAATTCATTGGTGAAAAACGCTACTACACGCTACTCTGCTTGATCCAGATCAGTTGTGAGCACGGCTACTACTTACTCGATCCTATCGCAATAGAGAACCTCGATCCCTTCCTGGACATCCTCGAAGATCCGGAAGTAGTGAAGATCACCCACGCAGGAGACAACGATTACCGGTTGATGAACAAACAGTTTGACTGTATCCCGAAAAACGTGTTTGACACCCAGGTCGCCGCCGGCTTCATCGGCCACCGCTACCCAATGAGTTTCGCCAAACTAGTGGAAGCAGAAACGGGGGCGATGCTCGCTAAGGGCTCCGCCGTAACCGACTGGAGTAAGCGCCCCATGAGCCCAAAGCAGATCAAATACGCCCTGAACGACGTAATATTTCTGCGTGAGCTCTACGATAAGATTATGGCGAAACTCGCCGATAACGGCCGCCAAGAATGGGCGCTGGAAGAGTGCGCCGCGATGACTTCCGAAGACTACTATTACCGCGACCCTAACCACGAGTTCCTGAACAGTAACATCGCCCGTAGCAGCCGTACCAAAGACCGGATCTTCCTGATCCGCCTCTACGAATGGCGCCGCTCCACCGCCGAACAGAAGAACTACAGTAAGGAGATGATCCTACAGAGTAAGTTGATCTCTCAACTCACCCGTGGCGTTCGTGGCGGTCTGTCCTCTATGCTCGAAAATCGCCGCCTGCCGCAAAGTACGGTGAAGCGCTACGGCCAGTTTTTCGTGGATATGTATGAGCGTGAAGCCACCGACGAAGAGCTTGAAGTTGCTAAAAGTATCCAGCGTGGCAGCCAGGAAGAAGAAGAAGACGATATGCTCATCGAGTTGCTCTACCTCATCATGAAGTACCGCGCCAATGAGGTTGAAATTAGCCATGCGTTGGTAATGCCTCGCAACGCCATTAAGCGGATGAAGCAGGACCCTGAGGCCCTCTCGACCATCCTCGGTATTGGCTGGCGTAAGCAATTACTTGGCCCCGATTTTGTGGGCTGGCTCAGTAACTTCGATAACCTTAAGCTTAAAATTGAAGGCGGGAAGATTTCTTTGGAAGCATAAGTGCTTAGGAACGTGGAAAAATAAACCATGATTTTTGACCGCCTTATTTTGCGCTCACCGCACTTGAAAATGCTTTCCGTAGCTATGGCTATGCAAAGGATTTTCAAGAACGGTGAGCGCAAAAGCGTCAGGTCAAAAAACACGTTTTATTTAAT
>JAPKCQ010000312.1 GCA_026421165.1 Lewinella sp.
CTTTACTAAAACATCTTCTAAAATGAAAAACATCTTCACCTTGGTCGTAGCCATACTGCTTACGGCCGGCTCGCTGCAAGCCGAGCAAATCTTCGTTTTGTTTGACGGTACCTGCGGAGATCGCGTGAAGTATGAACAGGCCATCGCGCAGCAGCCGCGGATGGACTACTACGCCTACCACTTTTCCTTTCAGGGTGGGGACCGGCTTTTGTTAGAGACTGGCGCTGAGGGCGCTACCGTTCAGAATTTTCTGCCGCAGGGCTATATCTACTGTGGTGATCAACGGTTGAACCTGGAACTTGCCAACCGCGTGAATGGTGGTGTTGATCGTGTGTTCATTCTGCTGCCCACCGCTGATAATCAGTACATCATCCAACCGGTGGTTATGGCTTCGGTGCTGCAGCGTCGTGGTGCGAGCTTTTCTTTCTTTAGCCCGCTTACCGGTTTCCAGTTTGATACCGAGAACGGCATAATTGGTGAGAACCTGGCCGTTAATAATGAAGGCGCTAAGGTTTATTTCGAGGGCCGCGAGACCAATCCCTGTACGGGGTATTTCCTGTTCCGCCAGCTGAAGGTTGGTGGTTCTTACCCCGTGATTGACTACAAGATATCTCCGGATATCGGCGTTTATGAGCGCCGCCTCGGTAGTGACGGGGTCAGCACCACCGGCGGGATGATCGTTGCCCGTGAAGTAAACGGTATGCCCATTGTCAACTACCTGCGCTCCATTTGCCCTCCCGCCACGGCCCAGACGCAGAACAGTGGAGCCACCCCGACCGCTCCTGCCTACGGAACCCAACAGCCTGGCACCTACGGCACTCCGCAGCCGGCGCCTACGCCGCCTTCTTACGCCCAGCCGCAAGAACAACAGGGAGCCCCGCCCGAATCTGCTGCTTACGTAGAGGCCAACCCTCCGGCTCCCGCACAGGTAGGCACGGTGAACCACACGGTTGTCAAAGGAGAAACGCTTTACGCTGTCTCCCGTAAATACAATACCACGGTGGATGTCATCAAATCATCGAACGGTCTGAACAGCAATATGCTCTTGCCCGGTCAGCAACTGGCCGTTACGACTACGATGACTGCTCCCGCTAACGAGGTTGCCATGGTGTCGACCGTCCCGTACAACCCCGGAGCGGCGCAGCCTACACCGTACGGAACCACGGCAGCACCTCAGGCTTACGGTTCCCAGCAAACAGCCCGCAGTAGCCAGGCGGCGGTTTACGGCGAAGATGTCCACATTGTACAACCCGGTGAGACGGTGGCCAGTATCGCTTTGCGTTACGGCTATACTTCCGCTAAGTTCCGGGAGATCAATGAAATTGGTTCGAACGAAGTCGTTCGGATCGGCCAGCAGTTGAAGACAACTAATTGTAATTGCCCGGTTCCGGAAGTTGCTCCGGCGGCAACCGCACCTGCGTCTTACGGCCAGCCTGCTGCTGCGCCTCAGTCTTACGGACAACCGGCCGCTGCACCTGCGTCTTACGGCCAGCCTGCTGCTGCGCCTCAGTCTTACGGCAATCAGCCAGCCGCTAACCAGCCGACGGCCCAGGCTTACCGGACGCCGGACGGCTACCAGGCTCCTCAGGCTTCGCCGGTACCGGCAAGGAGCACGGCCAAGGCACCGGCACCGACAACGATCAACAACAATCCTAACTTTGGTATGGTGGTACCGAATGCCTCCGCGCCTCCGAGCTCTACTATGGGGCAGTTGGAGTCGCGTGGTAACCCCACTGCGCCTCGGGCGCAACCAACGGCTAACGCTGCTACTTATAACCCGTACCTCGCACCTGCGACCGCGCCTACTCAGTACCAGTCGCCCAATTCTGTACCGAATGCTTATGGTGGAACGCCCGTTGGCGTGAACACCCAGCCGGCCGCACAGCCTAGCAATCGCTCTTTTCACCTCGTGCAGGAAGGGGAGAGCCTGTTCTCGATTGCCCGCCGCTACGGAATTACCACGGACCAGCTGCGTGCGCTTAATAAGCTGGACAACGGCAGCGTAATCGTCCCATTTCAAAAACTCTACGTAAATTGATTTATCACGGGGGTTCTTGTTTTCGGGGATGACTTGGTCGCTTCGCTTCCCGGCATCCCCGAAAATAAGAATCCCCGTGATACTGCCTTTAGACGGCGAAACCCATCGCACGGGCTTCGCCGTCTTTCATTTATCTTTGTGGCTGACTAATTCCGGGGTTTCGCCCCTTCTCATTTATGACCACCCTTCTATTATTTGCGTTTTTTTCCATCGCTTTCTCTTTTATATGTTCGATATGGGAGGCCGTTCTCCTGTCCATCTCACCGTCTTATGTGCAGGTGAAGGTCGCTGAGGGCGGCAAGGTCGGCGAGCTTTTACAGCAGTTCAAAAAAGACGTAAACGCTCCGCTGACGGCCATTTTGTCGTTAAATACCGTTGCGCATACCGTTGGTGCCATTCTGGTTGGTGCCAGTACTGGCGCTGCTTTTGGCGATGGTGGTGTTGATATTCCGTTCATCGAATCTGACCTTAGTTACGAGGTGATCGTAAGTGTGGTGATGACGCTGGCGATCCTGATCCTGTCCGAGATCATCCCCAAAAACCTGGGCGCTACTTACTGGAAGCAACTGGCGCCGTTCACGGTGACATCACTGAACGTACTGGTGACGGTTTTTACCTGGACGGGTTTCATTTGGGTGTCGGATAAGATCAAGAAATTGCTACTGCGCGGCGATGACCCGCACGGCACCGCACTGAGCCGTACCGAATTTATCGCTATGGCGGAGGCTGGCACTGAATCTGGCGAACTTAAGGTCGAGGAGGGCCGGATTCTTAAGAACCTACTGGCTTTTGAGTCGCTTACGGTCCATGATGTGATGACGCCCCGCACCGTGGTGGTGGGTGCAAGTATGACCATGACCATTAATGAGTTCTACGATAAATTTGACGACAGCCCCTTTAGCCGCTACCCCATTTTTGGGGAGACCCGCGACCAGGTGGAAGGCTACGTACTCAAGGATATGGTGTATAAAGCCATCATCAAAGACGGTGGCGGTGAATCCATCACGACGCTGATGCGTGACCTCGTTCCGGTACCACAGTACACTACGCTGCACAAGCTGATTGACCTCATGCTGGAGCGCCGTGAACCCATCGCGATGGTGGTCGACGAGTTCGGCGGCCTGGAAGGCCTGGTGACGATGGAAGACGCCATGGAAACCCTCCTCGGCCTTGAGATTATGGACGAGATGGATACCAGTAGGGATATGCAGGACCTCGCCCGTAGTCGTTGGCGTAAGCGTGCCGAGAGTATGGGTCTTGACCTTACCGAAATAGAAGGAGCGACCATCGACGCCGTGGTTAAAGGAAAAGTCGCTGAAGCGGTCAATGATGCCGTTCAGGGGGCGGTGGAATCGGCGGTTAAAAAGGATACTTCCGAATCGTAATTCCCTTGTTTTAGGGTGTTTTTTGGCGCGGACGCGGGTGCAGTTTAAGGTTTTGGAGGTTTGTATCTTTACTGGTGAAACTGGTACGGCGATCGCTCCGGGCGTCGTTTTGCCTGATCGCAGCCGAAGGCTGTATCTACTAGACGGCCGCTGACTATTTGACTCCTTATGCCAAAAGTATCCCACCGTTCCGAAACGGTTCCCCTGTCCCCCTTCCGTAAGCTCATTCCCCTGGCCGACAAGGCCAAAGCGGCGGGTCGACACGTGTACCACCTCAACATTGGCCAGCCAGACATCAAGACGCCCCCCCGGGCCGTGGAACAGTTCCGGAAGCTCGACTGGGAGGTCTTGGAATACAGCCCCAGCAACGGTATTGCCAGCTACCGTGAGGCGCTCACCCACTACTACGCGCGTTTCGACGTGGAGCTTACGGCGGACAATATCCTTATCACCACCGGCGGCTCCGAGGCGATCCTGTTCTTCATGCTCGCCTGTCTCGATCCTGGAGATGAGATCATCGTTCCGGAACCCTTCTACGCCAATTATAATGGTTACGCCCATATTGCCGACGTCCGCGTAGTGGCAATCACGAGCCACATTGATGGCGGCTTTTGCCTGCCCAGTCCGGAGGCTTTTGCCAATAAGATTACCCGGCGGACAAGGGCCATCATGATCACCAGCCCTAATAACCCGACCGGTGCTTGCTATTCGGATGAGGAGATGAATAGCCTGGCGGAAATCGTGAAAGAGAACGACCTTTTCCTGTGTGCCGACGAAGTGTACCGGGAGTTTGCTTACGAGACGCCCTTACGGTCCGTCTTGCAGATCCCCGGATTGGAGGAGCACGCCATTGTGATCGACTCGGTCTCCAAGCGCTACAGCGCGACCGGGGCGAGGGTGGGCGCGCTCGTCTGCCGGAATCTAGACATTCTCGCCGGAGTAGACCGCTTCGCCAAGCTGCGCCTCAGCCCTCCCGGCCTCGGGCAGATGCTCTCCGAATGCATGCTGCAGGACGATGCCGCCTACCTCGCCGGCGTGAAAGATGATTACCAGATGCGGCGAGATACCGTTTACCGCCGCTTGCAGGAAATGCCCGGGGTGTTCAGTTACCGTCCCGGCGGCGCCTTCTACTGCTTTGCCCGCTTTCCGATTACGGACAGCGAAGACTTCTGCCGCTGGCTACTGGAGGACTTCGAGCATGAAGGAGCTACGGTTATGCTGGCGCCTGGTCCGGGTTTCTACGCAACGCCCGGTTTGGGGCGGGATGAGTGCCGGATTGCTTACGTCTTGAATGTGGGTGATCTGGAGAAGGCTATGGACTGTTTGGCGGCGGGGTTGTTGGTTTATCCGGGGCGGGTTTTTAGGGAGGTTGGGTTTTTATTGAACTAAGCCGACCATCTCAACGGACCCTCTGCTCGTAGACAGTAAATAACTACTAACTGTAAAATCATGTTAGGGTCGTAGTATATACGTGTATTCTACTATGAAATATCGTTTTATATTATTCGATTAACAAATGTAAGTATTTTTATTCATGCACGTAAATTGCAATATTTTATGTCTCGTTAGTTCTATTAAAATTGCGGATTTTACACACTAACTCCCAATCAAGTATCTACTATATTTTGGGAATATTCTTTTTATAAATAGAGTTGCAGCCAAGGAAATGAAAAACACAAATAATGAAACCAATAAATATATTATAAATAAATCTGGGGGAAACGAAAAACCCGATTTACTTTTGATTACCGCAAGTACGTATAATACGATACCATGTATAAAATACACTCCAAAGCTATTATTAGCAATTATTTCTAATAATTTAAACTTATAGTTCTCAAAACGATTTAAAAAAACCATAAAAAAGAGACAGAAAATAATTTTTTGAATAACCATCAAATCAATCCCTCCGAAAGTAAATGGATCTTTCACGTAATTCCCTAATTTTCCACTATACACTTGGATTCCTGCAAGAAGAATAATGATAATGAGAATGTAAAACTCCTTTCCTGTCAATTTAGAATAAATGATCTCTTTTTTTTCTGAT
>JAPKCQ010000313.1 GCA_026421165.1 Lewinella sp.
GCACCAAAAGGCATCGCAGATTACCCCAATATTTAATGTTGACAGACCACCAGGGGCATTCTCTCCTACGGGGACGCGGTGCCATGGGTTGGTGGGGTCGTATTGCAAAGCCATAGATATCTGCTTGTGTCAGGGTAAAAAACAAGTGGCACTAAACGGTAAGTCCACCCCTAATTGTTAGGGGTAATGGCCAAACGTTAAATACTGATCGATTAAAAAATCTTATTTGAGACGCAAAGGTTAGGAGGATTGTCTCCGGCAAACCAGTAAACAGAAAAAAATTACCTTTAGGCGTTAAGTACCAACCACAAAGATCATGTTACAGAGATTTTCACTCTTTCTACTACCGTCAATAATTATTGGCATTCTACTCTCCTCCTGCGGACCTGACCGGACGCCGATGGGTGAATACATCGAGCTACCAGCCGACGGGCCGGTGCTGGTAGTCGGTAATCCGGACCAGAATATACTAGAACAACTGAAGAGTTCGATCAACAGGGTGTCGTTGACTACACCATATCGAATGCTCGACGAAGACAGTCTCTTCAGCTACCGAAACCTGGTGCTCCTGCGAGTAGAGAGCGACAGCCTTACCGCCCATCGCCGCCGAGCAGTAGAGCGTTTTGCCGCTGCCGGAGGACGGGTATTGATCGTAGACGACCGAGAGATCGTGCCTTATGAGTGGGCTTGGTATAACGATGCTCGCTCCGGAAAAAAAGACGTTAACGCCTTTGGTGCGGGATCCGTGCTGGCCATCAGCGGACTAGCGCCGGCACCCGGAGATTTCTTTGCTCTTTCAAGCTCCTCTGCACCTGCGGCCGCGCCCGTATCAGTATCCTTACCCGCCGCCCCAAAAGCGGATCGGTTCCAACTCGAAATACTAGACGACAACATTTACGAGCCAATGGAAATGGAGATTTTGCCCGACGGCAGCGTCCTCTTCCTGGAACGCCGTGGCAAGATGAAGCTGTGGACCAAAGGCGGAACCCGGCTCGTCCACGACTTCCCCGTCTGCATCGAAGGCAACTACGAAGACGGCCTCCACGGCCTGGCCCTCGACCCCGGCTACGGTAAGGAAAACTACTGGATTTATCTCTACTACAGCCCCTCCCCCTGTGACAGTCTCGACCAGCTACTAAGCCGCTTTGAGTACAAAAAAGGTGTACTAGACACCACTAGTGAAAAAGTAGTGCTACGCGTCCCTGTACAGCGGACACACTGCTGCCATAGCGGTGGCTCAGTAGAATTCGGCGCCGATGGTCTACTCTACCTGAGCACGGGAGATAATACATCAAGCAAAGCATCCGACGGCTACAGCCCGCTGGACGAACGCCCTGGACGTGGACCCTTCGACAGCCAAAAATCAAGCGGAAACATGAACGATCTGCGGGGTAAGATCCTGCGAATAAAAGTCACCCCCGAAGGTGGCTATGAGATCCCCGAAGGCAACCTATTCGCCGACGGTAAGGGCGGCAAGCCTGAGATCTACGTGATGGGCGTACGTAACCCCTTCCGCATCGCCATCGACCCGTGGACGAAGTACCTCTACTGGGGCGACGTTGGCCCGGATGTAGGAGAAGACGGCCGCTACGGACCCCAGAGCTACGACGAGTGGAACCAGGCGATGACTGCCGGCAACTACGGATGGCCCTACTTCGTAGGTGACAACTTTGCTTACCCCGACCGTAACTTTGCGACGGACGAAGTCGGAGAGCTCTTCAACCCCAAAGCTCC
Source organism: Lewinella sp. (assembly GCA_026421165.1). GTDB lineage: Bacteria > Bacteroidota > Bacteroidia > Chitinophagales > Saprospiraceae > Neolewinella. The sequence continues at coordinate 1,735 of JAPKCQ010000313.1, forward strand.
GATCAATGCATCGCCCAACAATACCGGAGCACGTGAATTACCGCCAGCCCGGCCAGCACTGATCTGGTACCCATACGGGCCCAGTAAAGAATTCCCAGTTCTGGGCACCGGTAGCCGCTCCGCCATGTCCGGCCCGTTCTACGACAAACGGCAGCTTGTACCGATCACGAACAGTGCATTACCAGATTATTACGACGGCAAGTGGTTCATCTACGAGTGGGCGCGGAGCTGGATAAAAGTGGTTACGCTGGATTCAGCCAGACAAAATATCGTTCAGATCGAAGATTTTCTACCAGAAGTTAAGTTCAGCAAGCCAATTGACTTTAAGATCGGCCCGGACGGATCGGTGTACATCATCGAATACGGCAACGACTACTTCCTGAATAATCCGGACGCGCGGCTGATACGGATCAGTTACTCTGCGCGTAACCGTCCGCCCGTAGCGGTGCTGAAACTCGACGAGTCGGCGGGAGGAATCCCCTTTTTTCCCGTCCTTTCTGCTTCGCAAAGTACTGATCCGGACCCGGGAGACAGCCTGGTTTACCGCTGGTACCTAGACGGGGAATTGGCTGCAGAAACAACGGACTTTTCGCCAACAATCACGCAGGCTGGTCCGCACGCCGTTCGCCTCGAAGTAGCAGACGGTTCGGGTAGTACGGCGGAAGCTTCAGTGGTGTTGACGGCCGGAAATTCCCGGCCTCAATTGAGCCTTATCCTAAACGGGAATCGCTCTTTTCTACTCCCTAGCCGAAACAAACTGAATTATTCTGCTGAATTGAATGACCCTGAGGATCAGGCTTCCGGTCAGTTAGACCAGAGCCAGATCGTCGTTAATGCTGCCTGGGTGAAAGACGGAGATTTGGTAGACGGCGTCCGAAGAGGCGAACGGCAACTGCCCGCCGGCGACCTCCGCTTCGCCGCCGGAGAAGGGTTGATCGCGAAAAGTGATTGCTACACCTGTCACAAGGAACGCAGCGAGAACGTTGGCCCGGCCTACCTCGCGGTTGCGGAACGGTACGATGATAAGCCTGCGACTATTAGTTCGCTAGCACAGAAAGTTATAAGAGGAGGCAACGGCGTCTGGGGTGAGCGGTTGATGAGTGCACACCCAGCGCTGAGCCAAGACGACACGGAGATCATGGTAGGCTACATCCTGAGCCTGAACGATGCCGGGCGCTTACCGCTGGCCGGAAGCACCAGCCCCGGGAAGGGGTCGGGTAGTTACGTACTCGCCGCCAGTTACCGGGATAAAGGCGGCAGGAACGCGCCACCATTGGTCGGGCAAAGTGCCATCGTACTGAGGTCGACTACCCTAGAAGCCGAATCTGCCAACGATGGTTTGCACCGTGCAGCCGTGCCTCAGGGTGGGGAGAACAACGCCTTTAAAGTGGTGAACTTCCGCCCCGGCGGGAGTCTTCGCCTGGCGAACATTCACCTCCTCGGGATAAAGTCCGTCAACGCTCACCTGCACGCCAATGTAGCGGGAATTTTAGAGCTGCGGTACGGCGACCGCGAAGGTAAACTCCTCGCTGAACAGAAGCTAAGCCCTACTGAAAAATGGAATGCTTATGTGGACGTGAAGATGCTACTTCCGGAGGATACTGGTGATTTGCCTCCGGCCGATGTTTACCTCGTCTGGAAAGGCGAAGGTGGGGTAATGGAGGATGACATGGGCCACCATCGGCCTGGGGACTTGGGGTTTGTGGACTGGGTTTCGGTGGAGTGAGTGCGCAACTCTGCCCCGCGCGGACCGCAACGCCTACCGGGGCCAAGAACCTTGGCCCCGGGCTCCGCTCAACGCTACTTCGGCTCACTCCATCCCGGAGTAAAACGATTTGATCTCTCCAGAATCTTCACCTTGCTTCTGCCTTAAAAAAACCAATAGATATGGCCAGGTAATTCCCTCAACTAAACCACCGCCTCCCTGACTTCATAAACCAGCAGCAGCTCTTCTTCGTCGCTACCGCCCCGGCAAAGGGGGCGGGTGAACTACTCACCAAAAGGGATGGACTCATTGAAGGTACTCCCCCCCAACCAGATCGCCTGGCTCAATGTAACCGGCAGTGGCAACGAAGACCGGGGGTTTCTAAACCAGTAGGCAGAAAAACAGAATACGCAAGAGGTAGAGAATTACTGGACGAAGCAGAATACGGTCAGTATCGATGGGTTACCTACTAACTACTAAAGCTCCTTCGGTCTCGGAAAACATGGGCTTCCCCGCTGCGCACCTCACTTTATTATAATACCGAACCAGTACCTTAGCTCCATGCTACTTCCATACAAAAAGAAAGGCCGCTTGGAGGCCGGTTGCGACGAGGCCGGCCGTGGTTGTCTGGCGGGGCCGGTTTTTGCCGCAGCGGTCATACTTCCTCCGGGATTTAGTGATCCGGAGCTGAACGATAGTAAAAAACTTAAAGAATCTGCTCGGAATGCCCTTCGGATTCGGATTGAGGAAAACGCTCTGGCCTGGCGGGTCGCGAGTTTCAGCGTTGAAGAGGTAGACGAGTTCAATATCTTTCAGAGCAGTTACCGAGCAATGCACCGGGCGCTTGATGCGCTGAGCCATCAACCGGTGTTTTTGCTCATCGATGGCAAGTTCTTCGTTCCCTACGGAGAGATGCCCTACGAGTGCATAATCAAGGGCGACGGCAAATACCAAAGCATCGCCGCCGCCGGCATCCTTGCAAAAACGCATCGGGATGAGTATATGCGTAAGATTCATCAAGACTATCCGCAATACGGTTGGGACACCAACGCAGGTTACCCGACGCTAAAGCACCGGGCGGCGATTGAAAAATATGGTGCTACGGAGCACCACCGGAAGAGCTTTCGGTTACTTAAAGAAGGAAAGCAGTACCGCCTTTTCGAAGACCAGTAAGTTATTTATACGGTGTCCCTGCCCGAAAAGTAATTCATATCCAGTGGACCTTGCCCAATTGCTCTTCCACCAGTTTACGGTCAGTTCCCAGGCCCAGCATCATGCCTCCTCCTCCCGCACCACAGAGCTTTAGTAAGTAGCCCTTTCCTGTCCATTTACCGTGCAGATGAGCCGGGATAAAATCAGGAAATTCACGAATTTGGAATTCGGCAATGCGGGCGGTGAATTCCCACAGTGCTTTCCGGTTGCCGGCCAGAAGGGCGTCGATGGCGGCATCGGCGTTGGTCGTCCATTCTTTGTTGATGGCCTGGGCGAAGCCGGCGTCGGAGTCGTAGCGAAGAGTAAAGGAGCGGATAAAGTCTGATGCTTTACGTTCAATACCTGTGTCTAGCAAAAAGAAACCTTCGTCCCAGTTAGCGGGTAATTTCGTAGTACTAGGAGCTTGGCCGCCGCCAAGTAATACCGGCTGTTTGAGGTAACAGATGAGCGGGTCGGTGCCGGAGCTTTGGCCGTGGAAGTGTTGCTCCATGCGGGCCAGCATATTCCGCAGGTCTTCGGTGCTCAGGGCCTTGCCTTTGTTGGTAGCGAAGCGGCTCCAGATGGCGGCACAGACAGCACCGCTGCTGCCAAGGCCGTAGCCGGTTGGGATGTTTCCGGTGAGTCGCCAATCGGCCAGGAGGTGGTCTTCGAGCAGCCCGGTTTCCAGCACGTCTTCAGGGATAGCGATTTTCAGGTAGTCGCAAAACCTAAGCAACTGTTCATCTGGTGTACTACGACTCCAGCGTAAGGCTAGGCCAGGGTACGGGACGGCAAGGCCGCGGCCGCTACGCAGCACGGTGTGCTCGCCGTAAAG
>JAPKCQ010000314.1 GCA_026421165.1 Lewinella sp.
AGCACCAAAAGGCATCGCAGATTACCCCAATATTTAATGTTGACAGACCACCAGGCCCTGATGGTTAAAGTTCGGGCGCTGGGAGAAGAATAACAGCTACGCTCCTTGAATAAGTGAAGGACCTGTGTCATACAACGGGAACACGGCTCTAGGTTTGCATCCCCGGAGCCGTGCCCTAATATTAATCAGTGTAGCAGAAAACTAACCAAATAGAATTTATAACTAATTGTGCCTTTTAGCCCTCTGGGGTAATCGCCGCATCAGAATGGGCCGAGGCTTCAAAGAACTCGCCAGCGCGGAAGTCTTTCAGCCAGTAGTCAGAACTGATTACCGTCAACTCATAAGAACCGTCTGGAGAGAGAGTAGATTTCCCCGACCAGATGATCCCCGGTGCACTGGGAAAGCGGTCGCCCTGCAGTTCCTTTTCGAAGAGACGATGTAGAAGGGCGTGCTCACCAAGACCAGCAGCCAGGAGGCGGGCGATGAAGGCGCGACCAGGTTTGGAAAGTTCTGATTTACTGTCCTCTTCAAGTGCGTTCACTTTGAGTTTTAGGCGGCGTGCATCCGGCTTGGGAAAACCACCGTTAAATGCGGCGTAAAGGAGGCTGCCTATGCGGAATAACTTAGGGTGAAGCAGCGGCTCGGGGTATTCTTCCCAAAGCACTTCGTCTTCCATTTCGTGAGAGGCATTCTGGATTTGGCCTTCACTCATTTCTTCTTCCGTGAAGACATAATTCATCAGTAACTCGGCGGCTTCGTCTTTGTCCAGGTAGGAAAGAGACATCATGGCCATGCCTTTAGTTTCTTCGTCGGACAGATCTGAGGTATCACCGTAATCCATATCGTCGAGAAGGTTATCGTAATCTTTGGTGGTCCAGTGGCCTGGGATTTCCATTAGTGCTTCGGACTTCAGTACTTCGACTGTGTATTTGTGTGGCATTTTTTTATTGGTTCGGCACCTTCATGTATTTTGTCAATGTGCCTGTGATAAAGAGTTTATTTATTTAATTCGTCACCTTCAGTAACGGGATAATTAAGCGCAGCGCAAAATACTACCGTTCGTCCTCAAAAAGCCCAACGACCTTATCCTGCACGGGTGGCATGAGTTCCTCCGCCGCGTCAGCGACTTCAATTCTCTCCAGGGTTTGGAATACGTCTTGAGCTAGGGACTCCGGCACAACGATAGCGGATTTACGCTCAACGGCGAGATCGGCGAAGCGAGCTTCTAGTAATTTATGGCGTACTGTTTTCTTATTCTTCTTCATTTGTTCTTATCTGGCTTAGCATTTCGGCGAGGCGGGCGCGGCTCCGGCTCAGGCGCATCTTGATGGCGCTCTCACCGAGATTAAAGATGGTAGCAATTTCGCGAATCTGCATTTTATCCTGGTAGCGCATCAGCAGGAGCAATTCTTCTTCGTGGGGCAAACTTTTCAGGAGATGATCCAGATGGGTGATCTGGAGGTCACGAACTATTTTCTCCGTTAAAGCTTCGTCACCATCGTCTATCTGGTCAGTGCTAGATTCGATCGGGTCAAAGCGAAGGCGTTTAGCGTTTCGCAAGTACGAAATGCAGTGGTTATAGGTGATAGCGTTGATCCAGAAGGAGAAGTCCGCAGTACCTTTAAATTTATGGAGATTGGCAAACACTTTGATAAAAACATCATGCGCCAGATCCTGCGCTAAAGAACGGTCTTTTACTACGCCAAGACAGCGGTAGTAGACCTTTTTCTCGTATCGTTTGTATAATTCAGTCAGCAAAGTCTGTTTACCATTCTGGATGGCAGCGACCAATTTGTTGTCCGTTTGGGCTTGAGCGGCTTGCATGGTGCAAATATAGGTTGCAGGTTCCAAGTTGCCGCTCTTGCTGTACCTTCATATTTGTAGAAAATACCGTTGCTTTATGAATAGACTTTCACTCCTGCTGTTCTGTCTTTTGCTTTCCGTTTTCCTCTCCGCACAACAAGGGTTCAAACCAGCTCCGAATTCAGGGGCTACGCCGACTAATATTGACCTCAACAAGCTGGACTTCTGGCTCAACCGACAGCGCACTGCTCCTGCTAACCTTTCTCTGTACCCGCGGCCGCGCCTGAACATCAGTAACGTACAGTCTATCACTTTGCCGGGCGTTGCCGGAATCCGTATTCGTACCGATAAAGACAACGGACGAATTTACGCGTTTGAGGGTCGCCCGAACAGCCTACCCGCTGCGCGCCCTGATAAAGCCGATGCTTACGCTTACCTCACTGCCGTAGCTACTGAACTAAGCTTGGACGATCCGGAAAGTGAAGTTCGGATCACGGAAGAAATCACCGACGAGCTAGGCCAGAAGCACTTGCGGTTGCAACAGGTTTACCAAGGCCTCATCGTTTTACCCGCCGACGCGCGCCTCCATGCGCGTACCGACGAGGGCTTCGACCTTTACACTGGCCGTTTGCAGCCAAGCCCGCAAGACTTGATCACCACCCCGGCGATCAGTAAAGCTGCGGCGCGCACGCAGATGCGAAGAAAATTTGAAGAGCATTGGATCAACGTACCGCCCCATCAACTCGACTGGATTTCCGGCCCCCAGCTAGAAGTTGAGCTCGTCGTTTACGCCGGAGGCGACTCCCCCACCCTCGCCTGGTACGCCAACGTCCGCCCCAACCTAAAGGAGCACACGAGCCTTTTTCTGGACGCACAAACTGGTGCTATCCTGCACGAAAACACCCACACCTGCGGACTTAATGAAGGGCTCAAGAATCAGACATCAGGCATCAGTTCGGCACCGAAATCATGCTTAAAGCATTCGGGCCTTTCGAAAAGCGGTAAACCTTCTGCCTTGCCCGACGGGCCCACCACCGCCAGCGTAATCAGTCTGTACGACCTACCAGTTACCATCAACACCTTCTCCCTACAGGACCAGTTCTTACTTATTGACGGTACCCGCCCGATGTTCACCAATACGGGTGGTGAAATCGATGGCCTTATCCTGAGTTACGACGGCCTGAGAGGCAGCCCGCAGCGCGACGATTTCGATCCAAACCTGAGGACCAGTACTAACAATCAGGACTGGACCCAGACCGAAGCCAGTGTCCATGCCAACGCTGGAATAGCCTACCAGTACTTCTTCGACAAGTTCGGTCGTAACTCTATCGACGGCAACGGCGGTAACGTCCTCTCCCTAATGAACATCAATGAGATGGACGGCACCCGGATGGACAACGCCTTCTGGAACGGCCGCGCCCTCTTTTACGGTAACGGAGCCGATGCTTTCTACCGCCTGCCGCGCGGCCTCGACGTAGCCGGTCACGAAATGGCCCACGGCGTTATCCAGGCAACCGCCGACCTGATCTACGAAGAACAACCTGGTGCGATAAACGAATCCTTCGCCGACATCTTCGGCTACCTCATTGAAGGAGAAACGGGCGATCATCGCATTGGTGAGGACGTGGTTACCGGCGCTTTCCCCTCCGGAGCGCTACGCGATATACGCAACCCTAACAACGGCGCTTCCAGTCCCGGCCAGCGCGGCTGGCAGCCCGCGCACATGGATGAGTTCGTCAACCTACCCAACACCGAAGACGGTGACCGGGGCGGTGTCCACGTCAATAGCGGTATCACTAACCGGGCCTTTTATTTGTTCAGTTCCAATTCCGCCGTTGGTGATACCCGCGCTGAGCAGGTGTATTACCGTGCACTGAATACTTACCTTACCCGTTCCAGTCGCTTCGCCGACCTGCGCATCGCCGTAGTAAACGCCGCCACTGATCTTTACGGCGGCAGCGTCGTTGCAGCAGCCAACGCAGCCTTTGACGGTGTTGGTATCGGTGGCGAAGCCGGCAATTATACCGTTGACCTCGCAACCAACGAAGGCGACCGCTTTCTACTTCTTGCCAATACTGATGAAACCGCACTATTCCTAGCCGGCGAAGTAGGAAACCTTATTGAAAACCCGCTCGAAAGTGTAGGCCTCGGCAGCCGGCCCAGCCTGACCGACGACGGCGAGGTTGCCGTTTTTGTCGACGACCAAGGCCGCCTCCGGACCTACAACTTCACCACCTCCACCCTCAGCTTCATTGAGGGGGAGCCACAAACGATCTGGCGAAATATTGCCGTAAGCAAAGATGGGAACCGTATCGCCGTTACTACTGCCGACCAGGACAATCAAATCCTCATCTTTGACTTCGTTAGTGGGTCCGGGAATTTTCTCAGCCTGTCCAACCCAACTTCCGCAGACGGCATCAGCACTGGAGACGTGATCTACGCTGATGCCCTGGAATGGGAACCGGGCGGTGAATTTGTGATGTACGACGCGCTTAGCCGCCTCGACGACGGCCTTGAGTTCTGGGACATCGGTTTTGTGCGTGCCTGGGACAGTGATGCTGCATCTTTCGGAGACGGAAGCATTCGTAAACTCTCCAGTAATTTGCCTGATGGCGTCTCTATCGGTAACCCAACCTTCTCCAAAAATTCTCCTTACATCATCGCCTTCGAAGAGGTGGACTTTGAGAATGACTCCTACAAAATCATCGGTGCCAATATTGAAACCGGCGCGTCAGCTACCATCTTCGAGAACAACATCATAAGCTACCCCAACTACGGCTTGGATGACGACCGGATGGTCTTCGATACCCGCCTCCAGAACGGAGACCGGGTGCTGGCGGTAGTACCGATCGCTGGAGACAAAATCTCTCCCGCCGGAAACGCGGTGGGCATCGTAAGCGGCGGCCACTGGGGCTACTTCTTCGCCAACGGTGAGCGAGAACTGAACACGGGTTTCGATGACCCAGTAGTAGTAGATGCTAGCCTGCGGGTATTCCCGACGGCTACTTCCGATCTGATTACGGTTGAGGTGGGTGACCACGCGCTTTCTGCTTCCATTCAGGTACTTGACCTTAATGGACGAAAAGTTGGAGAGATTGCTACGGGTGAAAGTCAGCGCTTTGAGCTTTCCCTTGGGCACCTTGCGGCGGGTAATTACTTTTTGGTGTTGTCTACGGAGGCGGGAACGGTTGTTCGGCGAGTTATCGTAATTCGCTAAGCTGGAGCGCACCCCCAAGGAACGCGAATTAAATAAAACGTGTTTTTTGACCTGACGCTTTTGCGCTCACCGTACTTAAAAATTCTTTGCATAGCCATATGCTACGGAAAGCATTTTCAAGTACGGTGAGTGCAAAATAAGTTAGGGAACGACGAGGCAACTAAGAACAACATCATCGCCTCATGCCGCGAGCACTTTAGTAAAGCTGGGCCGGAAGGCAGCGTTATCGGCTACGCGAAGCTGGCGGCAAAGGCGCGCACGGCAGCGCTATTTTCGACTGCTGCAACTCTGGAGAAAATACCCGGAGTACGCTAACCGAAATGATTCGTCGGTTTATACCGCCTACTAATGGTACCGCCTTTCCCCTCCGAAGCCCACCCAGCTTTTGCTTTTGGGATGAGTT
>JAPKCQ010000049.1 GCA_026421165.1 Lewinella sp.
GCCTTGCTATTGACGTTTTTCTACTCATAAGCTCCAATACTTTTCAAGGCTATTGCTCTGTCAACGTTAACAGAGCAATAGGATTTAATATGCTGTTGCCGGTACCACCGTTTCACAACCATTAAGTTAAGAATCTTGGCTATTTCAAAGTGAAAGAAAGGAAAGCACATGATCTTAGCCACTGAAGAGCGCGTAAACACTGTGCTCTACCAGCTTCCGATTTCTAAGTAGTTCCTTAACTTGGGGACGCCGTGTAAGTATTAACCACTTCGGTAAACTGGCGTAAAAAATGTCTTTACCTTGATCTACCTATTTTATCCTGTCATAACCACCCGACCGCCTAACTATATTCCTCGGCAAACTGTCTTTCACCAGCTCCTCAATCCCTAAACTGACGAAAGCGCTAATCTTTTTCCTGGCATGAGTGTTTTATCCGTTTGGCAGTCCAGTTTAAGCCCTTAATATTCGGCTTCGCCGTCCATAAGTCGAAACTTATTGGCTGATTAAACTATTTTGAGTAGATGATAAGTGAAAGCCGTCATTAACGGATTTCACTTACACCCCAAAATCAATAAAACGATTGTTAGGTTAGTATTTTTTAATCATGAAGAGGCCCATTTGGGAAACGCTAGCTTAATAACTATCTTAATCTAGGTGTAGCTAACGTGGTGCTGATCGAGCCAACGAAAAATTTATAAATCCGTCTCCTACGAAGACTTTTCGCTAGTAAATAATAGTACTGCGAAATCAAACTACGCCACAAAGTAGTCGCGTAGATAAATCGAACAGTTATTGAATTGGCAGTCTTAACTATATTAGCTAAGAATTCTAGAAGTAAAGATAATAAAAAAATGCATCTTGCTATATTCTAAGCTAAAAGTGATGTGTATAACAATGATCTGAAAAGTACGGCCTGGGTAAAAAAGGAAACCAAATTCTTTCTTGCCAGACCAACCATAAGCCCAAGACCGTTCTCTTTAAGCTACACCTCACTCTTATGTTTAAGCTGCTAAAAAAAGAAACGGCTCCATCCGCGCCACCGTCAACCCCCGTCCGCATGACCGAACAGGAACTCGTGGAGGCCTGCCGGCAGCAGGACCGCCGTGCCCAAAAAGAACTATACGATCGCTATAGCCGTGCCATGTATACCGCCTGTTACCGCATTTGTTCCGACTTTGACCTCGCCAACGATGCGCTGCAAGAAGGATTTCTGAAGGTCTTTCAAAAAATTCATACTTACCGGGGCGAAAGCACCATTGGAGCGTGGATGAAGGTAGTGATTGTGCGGACGGCACTAAATAAACTGCGGCGTCACAAAGTAACCCAGGAACTGCCGCTCGACTTCGCCGACGAAGAAGCGGACTGGGGAACAAATAGCCTGGATATCGAATACCTAGAGAAAGCCATCAATCGACTACCCGATGGCTACCGCTCGGTCTTCGTCCTCATCGAGGTTGAAGGCTACAAGCATCAAGAGGTCGCTGATCTGCTTGACATCACCGTTGGCACCAGTAAGAGCCAATTGTTCTATGCTAAGAAAAAGCTGCGGGGGTTCCTGCGGCACTATGTTTAGACTGTTAGACTGTTAGACTGTTAGACTGTTAGACTGTTAGACTGTTAGACTGTTAGACTGTTAGACCAAAATAAATTCTCCCTATGGGAAAGCAACGCCATGAATGAAAAAAATTCGAAGACTTTGCGGGATGCTTTAGCGCGGTTGCGTGAGTATGAAGCTCCGGCCTCCACATGGGATGCCATCGCTGCTGGCCTGGAGCCTGTGCTGGCTGATAAGTTACCGACCTACGCACCAGCAGCTGGTGTATGGAACGCCATAAGCCGTGAAATGGAGCAAGCTGATGAAGCCATTGCCCAACGGCGCATGGCAAAAGAACGGTCTCTACCACTGCGCAAGCTTGCCGGCATTGCCGCCGCCGTCACCCTGCTTATCACCGTCGGTCTAGGCCTCAACTATGAGCTACAGACGCGACAGACGGTAAGCGTTGCCTACAGCCAGGAAGTGGCTCCGGCGAAGAATATTGCCGACTGGGAGCTTGACGAAAAGAGTTTCAACTATGCCATCTCCGAAATCGAAGTCCGCAACGAACCCGCACTTAATACCCTCGGCCTGGAACTGGATGAACTCACTGAAGCCAGTAATGAAATAAAAGCCATGCTCGTCTCCTACGGCGAGAATGACCCCAGCTTGACCCGACAACTGGGGAAAATTGAGCGGGACCGGTCTGATGTTTATCGACGTATTATCGTCGAATTGTAGCCGCTGAGCCAGTGAGTGGCTACCGCAAGTACCGCTCACGACGCTACACCTGCTCATACCAGACAAATAAGCGCAGCGAAATGAGTGATAACGGCGGTAACCACTCAATAAATTTCCAACTCAACAACACTAACCTCTTATGCTGAGACTAACCGTCCTTGCTCTTACAACCTTCCTCTGCACCAGCGTCCGCGCCCAAACAGACAACTATCTGCGTGAAGTTGTCACTAAGACCATCGAGGACACCTACCCTTATAAACCAGGCAGTGAACTGGCCGTAGAAGGAGAAAAGGCCGAAATTTTTGTAGAAACCTGGGACGAGCAAAAAATATCCGTCAAAATAGTCATGACTGCCCGCCATCCCGAACTGGAGCAAGCCGAGGAAGACCTAAAAAACCTTGAGTACATCAGTGAAGTCGCCGGCCAGAAGATCTTTATAAAAAACAAGCTCATCGATAAAACGAAACGCTCGCGTAGTGAACTGACGGTACACTACTACATCACCCTGCCTGAAGAATGCCCGGTGTACCTGAAGAGCCACTTCGGCGGAGCAACCATCTCCAATCTACGCAACCAACTACGCATCAACGGCGAATTTTCAGCTATCAACATCGACAACGTTCAGGGTATTCTCGATATTCGCAGCCGCTTCGGTGACATCACCGGCGAGCGCATCGACGGCAACGTAGTGATCAACTCCCGCCGGTCAGACATCAACCTCTACGATATCGGTGGCACCTTCAATATTACGGCACAGTACGGTGAGCTAAAGATCAGCCCTAACATGTCGCTTCGCGACCTTCATATCAACGCGGACAAGAGTGATGTCTATATCTACGAGCCGCTCGGCGGGGAAGGCCTGGCTTACGATCTGAGCATGAACAACGGAGAAGTAAAACTTCCCGACGGCCGGAAAGTCATTGAGATGGAACGGACCGCAGAAGTTCGCCGCTTCGCCATCCGGCCTAGCCAGGAACGCATAGGAACGATTACGGCCAGCGTTTCCTTCGGAGATCTTTACCTGGCGAAGCAGACTAAGGAGTTGGAGCGCAGAAGGTTTTGAGTTGGCGAGTCACTATATTTTCTCAACGGCAACCACCGGTAACCACCCCTGCTTCCCATCATCCAGGACCACCTTAACGTAGCCGTCAAATTCGTCAAGCAGGCGGAGTTTCAAGCCCTGACTGAGGGCTTTTTCGAGTGTTGCTTCAGGACCCGGCGCTACGCGGAGATCCGCGATTTTAGCCGTCAGAATAGCTTCTTGATCATTCTCTAGCCAAGCATTACGGCTATTGCCCATACTGAAGAAGATCGCCGCCACAACTAAACAAATGACGGCAGCAGGAAGTAGGGCAAAGCGGCGCTTTTCATCCATCTCCTTACGGCGAAGAAACCACATTACCGCACCGGCCACGGCCAGCCACCAGAAAGCGATTGCCAGCCAGAGCAAGGTGCCGGCTCCGAGGGCAGCCCCGATACTCCGCCACCAGCGGACCAGAAAGAAGTCAGGTAGCTCCAGCCGGTTAATACCAGCCTCTGCGCGGACGTATTTAAGGTTATTCTTCAAGTCCTTACTTCCCGGCTTCAGGCGTAATCCGCGTTCGTAGTTCAGAATGGCCTTACCGTAGTCACCGTTGCTGAAATGAGCATTTCCGAGAGCCTGGTACAACTGCGGGCTTACAGTTCTAGTGATAGAAAGGCTATCCAGTGCCGCAATTTGAGCACGAGCGTCTCCCCCCGTCAGTGTTACACGTGCATCGACCAGCTTATCCACCTGAGCGAAAAGAACCAAAGAAAAGAATAGTAGGATTAGCGTTATTAGGTTACGAGGCATGTTGGCAAAAATAGGTTTTATTTACGCTCCCCCTCCAAAAGCTTCAGCGCAGTGGGAACAACTTCAATCTCCAACCTCTCCTTCGGGGCTTCTCCATCCCACGCCCGAAAAAGGTCTTCCACCGTAAGCGGCTTACGCTTAATCTCCCACCGGAAGCCTTCCAGCTTATAGGTTTCGTGGTTTACCGCCTGCATTGGCTCCATCTTCCCTTCCGGTGCCCTGAGAAAGCGAATCTTACGGACGCCGCCGTTGCGAAAATGCAGTACCATCGCGCTGCAGGCTGTTTTGTTAACGCCGACGTACTTGCCCGCATCATCCAGAATGTAGTAGATCGCTTCGGCGTTGCCCTGTACTTCAGTCCGTTCCAAAGCGGTACTATCGAAAAAAGCTTCGATCTGTTTGCCCTTCACCTGGTTAAAAAAGACAAGATCTGGCGTAGTAATCACCAGGGCGTTACGAAGCAGTTGGACCTTATCCAGCGCTTCGTCCTTGAAGTGGATGCGGACGGTATCTCCGGTAAGCTGACTCGTATCCTGCCACAGAATCGGGTTTTGGTACAGGGTCAGTACCGAGTCGATCGTGTTGAAGCCAAGCGAGTCACAGACCGCCTGCATATCACTTTTCAGGATGCGCACGTCTCGGTGAGCGGAGAGGAAACGGATGCTATCGGTGGTCACCAGCGTATCCGTCGTAGTCAGGACGTTAACGGTCAGGGAGTCACCAATCATTATGGTATCCCGTTGTAATTCACGGACGGTGTAAACCGTGTCCAGTTTTTCTTCCTGAACGGAGATCAGGGTATCGGCCACCATCCAGAGCGTGTCGCCGTTCATCACGGTCGTCATTAGTGGGCGGTCGCCCATGAAGTCTGGCTCGCCGGTTTTTGGGCCTGCACCTCCGGTAGCGAGTAGGTAACCGGTTTCTTCGTTGTAAGTGGCGTTAGCTGCGGCGATGGCGATATTGGCCGAGGTATCCTGCCAGAAGACGCTGCCAGAAGCGGTGCGGGCGCCCGTTTTCGGATCAGTAACGAAGCGTTCGGCGTCGATGATCATCGGCGGAGCAGAAATCCTTGGCCGGCCACCGTTTACCGCTAAGGTCTCGGTCTTGATGTCGTAGTCCACCGTATCGCCGCGTACGGTTTGTACGGAATCCCGTAGGTAGGCGTTGCCTTCCAGCAGGTACCGTTCTTGGCGACGAAAGAAGTTGATGCGGTCGGCTTCAGCGCGTTGAAATTCTCCTTCGGCTACGTAGGCGTCTCCCTCCAGGATATAGACTTCGTCTTTACCGAAGTACTTGATCGTGTCGGCTGCGGCTAGGCGTTCGCCGGATTTGTACTGGGCGTTCTGGGCAAAGACAGCCTCGTCGAGTTGAATATCGTAGTAGCCGGATTCACAGTAAATGCGGTGGGTATCGGTTCGGATCACGGTGGGCCCAAGGAAATAAACGCGCTCAGCGGCCAGATCATACATCAGCGTATCGGCACGCATCTCGAAACGATCGTCAACCACCACGACGCTGTCGCGAAAGTATACTTTTTTCTCGTCAGTATAATAGTAGCCATGGGTGCTGCTCAGTTCCGTGGTGTTGCTCACCACGCGACCGCGGGTGTGATAGGTGGCGACTTTGGTGGCCAGGTTGTAGTCGAGTTGCTGGGTGTAGAGCTCGGTTTCGCCGCGTTGCAGCACTACGTTTCCGCGCAGTTTGGCGAGCAGGGTTTCAGCGTTATAGTCCAGTTCGTTGGAGAAGGCAGCGAGGCTATCGCCCTGCTGGATGGTCACGTTATCATAGGCGTAGACCTGTACTTCGTTTACCAGTTTGGCGCTGTCGGCGTACATGAAGATGCTATCTTGACTAAGTTCTACGTTTCCTTTTAGAAACTGGTCTTTGCCTTTATTTAGCATATAGCCCACATCCGCATTGTCGATATTGATAAATTCTTTTACCGTGGTATCCTGGCTCACGGGCGCTGTTTGAGCATGGAGTAAGGGGCTGAAAGAAAGAAGGAGTAAGGTGATTAAGACACGTGCCATCCCTCCTTTATTCCTCTCAACCTTCTTCTGGGCGCGGCCGCGGGTGCAGAGGAGGGTTAGAAGAGCGACGATGTACCAGCCGTGATTTTTCATTTGAAAAGGCAAAGATAGAGTGAGGCCCGGTCATTCTATCTAATTTGTGGGTATTGAGCTTGGGTTCCTATCCGTAAAGACGACTAAAAGCGCGAAGTCTGTGGTTTAGACAGTCATGGTTTAACCTCGCTTTAACGAAATAGTGAGGGGCCGAGGTATTCCCGCAGGAAATCATCAGCCTCTAGCGAACCAACCAAAGATAACAGCAGAACGCAGGGAAAACCTACGACACGAACTCGTTCCATCGCCTAAAAGCGAAGCGTCTATCTACGCGAGTAGTTAGGCGCCTCCTTAGTAATAGTAATATCATGCGGGTGGCTTTCCATCATACCGGCTCCAGTAATGCGGACGAACTGAGCATTCTGCAAATCCTCAATGGTAGGTGCACCACAATAACCCATTCCAGCCCGCAGGCCACCCAGGTACTGGGTCATAACTTCGGCCAAAGAACCTTTGTAGGGGATACGACCTTCGATGCCTTCGGGAACGAGCTTCTTCACGTCATCCTCCACATCCTGGAAGTAACGGTCTTTAGAACCTTGATTCATCGCTCCGAGAGAGCCCATGCCACGGTAGACCTTGAACTTGCGTCCGTCGAAAAGAATAGTTTCGCCCGGGCTTTCGTCCACTCCGGCAAAGAGGCTGCCGGCCATGATGGTTGAAGCTCCTGCGGCGAGCGCCTTAACGATATCTCCGGAGTAGCGAATACCTCCGTCACCCACAATCGGGACGCCGGTACCCTTCAACGCTTCGGCAGCGTTGTGAATAGCGGTAAGTTGAGGAACACCGACACCAGCGACGATGCGGGTAGTGCAGATGGAACCGGGGCCGACCCCAACTTTAACGCCGTCCGCACCGGCATCAGCGAGCGCTTTAGCGGCGGCACCGGTGGCTACGTTGCCACCAATGATCTGAAGATCGGGAAAAGCACTCTTTGTCTTAGCAACAGAGTCGAGTACGCCGCGGCTATGACCGTGGGCGGTATCGATGGTAATTACATCCACCCCGACGTTGACGAGAGCCTGGACGCGCTCCAGCATATCAGCAGTAACTCCGATGGCACCACCGACGACAAGGCGGCCATAGCTGTCTTTGCAAGCGTTGGGGTAATCCTTCACCTTCATGATGTCTTTGTAGGTGATGAGGCCTTCGAGAAGACCGCTTTTACTCACAACGGGTAGCTTTTCGATCTTGTGCCGTTGGAGGATGTCTTTAGCCTGCTCGAGGGTGGTTCCGACCGGGGCCGTGATCAGATTTTCGATGGTCATGATCTCCTTGATGGCGCGTTCGCCGTCCTTCTCAAAGCGAAGGTCGCGATTGGTCAAGATACCGATCAGGTGATAAGCGTCGTTCACGATCGGGATACCACCAATACGATGATAACTCATCAGAGCCCTGGCGTCGGCTACCGTAGCGTCTATTTTAAGCGTAACGGGGTCAACGATCATTCCTGATTCAGAGCGCTTCACCATACGAACCTCGGCGGCCTGCTGAGCGATGGTCATATTCTTGTGCACGATGCCGATGCCTCCCTGGCGGGCGATGGCGATGGCGAGTCGGCCATCCGTCACCGTATCCATAGCGGCAGAAACGATAGGCGCATTAAGGCGCAGGCCACGCGTCAACTGGCTGGAGAGGTTTACTTCGCGGGGAAGTACTTCACTGTAGGCGGGAAGCAGAAGAACGTCATCAAAAGTGAGGCCTTGTTCTGCGAATTTGGAGGGGTAGTTTATTTCCATGCGCAAAGGTAGGGAAAGTGCAAGAGATTTCTTCCCAACTATAGTGCTTACATTGCCTAGCTGATAAAATTTAGCACTAATGTCCGAAATAGAACTCAACGAACAAGTTTCACTTCGTCCCATCCACCCCGATAATCACGCCGAGCATTTTGCGCTTATGAAACGCGTCTACCCGCCCGCCTTCAACTACCTATGGCCCGACAACGGCACTTGGTACGTTGAGCAGACCCATAGCAAAACAGCCCTGCTGGCAGACCTCGCTGAACCCGACGCGCCCTACCAGCACGTCTATTTCAAAAACAAACTCATCGGCATCTACCGCCTCAAACTAAATTCCATAAATCCTGACTTCCCCGATGAGCCCGCCCTGAAATTAGACCGCCTTTACCTCGATGATACCATCCGTAACCACGGCATCGGCTCACTCTTGATTGACCACGCTAAGGTGGAAACATTAAAACTTGGCAAACAATTACTCTGGCTAGAACGGATGGGGACCAACGATGCGACGATTGGTTTTTACTATAAACATGGCTTCGTGGACGGTGGCCAGTTTCGCTTACCGTTTGAGCTAATGTACCCGCACTTTCGGGGTATGTACCGGATAGCTTGGCGAGTGGATGGAACGTTGGGTTAGTCCTCGTCCTTATTAGGCAGAAGCTCGGCTACGACTGCCCCGCCGTCGAAGATGCTGGTAAAAGTATCTGCTTTTTCATCATGCGCTACTGACCCGTACAGCTTTTGCGTAGGCTCGGAGTTTAAGTAGACTTCTATCTGGCGGTTTACCAGGTTAATAATCCGGTACCCGGCTAGGTTGCCTTCGGCGTAGAGCTTTACTTTTCTATCTGGTAAAAGCTAGAACTTAGAAACCTCCGCAATGGAATGAAAATCTTCCGGCTGAGGTCTCTAACCACTATAAGACTGGTTAACAACGACAACAAAGTTTGGCCCTGCCTCAGAAAACACTTAAATTGTGGTTTCCGTTCCCCGCTCTCCCAAAGACGCTCTTTGCACCTGCGGCTGCGCCCAAATGCGGATTTAACGTACCTTACCCAAGCAAACCTATTCAACCTAACAGACTATAAAGTCTAAAGAACCAAAAGACTAATTTGAGCATCTGGGACACCCTCTTCGGCCGCGCACCAGGCTACGACCCCACCGACGGGCCCGACTTCAGCTTCGGCCGTTACACCGATGCGTTCAAAACGCCGGAAAACTACACTGCTTGGGATAAAGCCCTGCTCACCTTCGAAAACGGCCAGTACCTAGAAAGCATCGAAGCCTTCATGGCCTACCTCTACGACCCGACGGAAGACAACGTGAAGTGGCAATCCGAAAAAGGCAAACTCTACTTCGAGTTCTACCAGGGCAGCAAGCGTGTAACCGGGTTTGCCGACGTGGAGCAACTCCGCGCCACCGCCCGCATCGCTCGGCTCGACGCCAACAACACCGACCTGCTACACCGCCTCACGACGATGAATTACGAGATGAAATACAGCCGCTTCGCCATCGACGAGGACGACTGCCTAACCATCGTGTTCGACTCCCCCATAAACGACGTCAGCCCCCACAAACTCTACCACGCCCTCAAGGAAATGGCCCTCCGCGCCGACAAACAAGACGACCTGCTACTCGACGAATTCAACGAATTCCTCAGCCCCGTAGAGATCACCCACCTGCATGAACTATCTAAAGAAGAAAAAGAGAGAAAACTCGGCTTCTTGCGCGGCCACATCCAGAGCGTGATCGATTACCTCGCCACCGGAAAACTTAACCCCGAAGACCAGCCCGGCGCCGTCGCCTACCTCCTACTCAACATCGTCTATAAACTCGACTACCTGCTCATCCCCGAAGGCTACTCCATGGAAGCCCTAGAACGGATGCACCGCATGTACTTCGCCCGCGAAGACGACGAACAGCCGGTGACCTACAAAAACGTACGCCTCCTCAGCGAACTCCAGCACCTCCTCCTCCGCGCGCCCGAGTCCTTCGCCGAAGAACTCTACGCCGGAAAATCCACCTTCGGCATCACCCTGCCAGCCAGCCACGACCGCCTCGCCGCCCTGATCGATAACGAGCTCCCAAACATGGATTGGTACCAGGACAACGGCCTGCCCGAAGTCGCCCAGGCCATCCCCGGCTATATCGCAGGATATGCCCTGTTTAACTACGCTGTTCCGCCGCCGGACAAGGATTTATTGCAACTCTACTACCGCGTCTGCGAGGATGAATACTTCCGCAACCTTGGCTATAAACAACAGTTTCTAGACAGTAATGGACGCCCAGCCCGCCGGGCTATTCGCGCCGCCGTGAACGACCTCGCCGAACGCCACCGCAGCGCCTACCCGCGCCTGCGCCCCTCCGCCAGCCAGCTAAATTTCGAGAACCTAACCGATTTCGGACGGTCGTTCCTTCGCATGATGCGGGAGCTAGACCTTAGTAAGCAGTAATTGGTTCGTTAGATTTTTTTAGTTCGTTATGACCAACGAAAGAAGCGGCCTACTTCCTTTTGATAATCCTGATAACCGGGGTAGCGGGCGCTCAGTAGCTGCTCCTCGTAAGAGGATTTGAAGTAAAACAGTACACCCAAACTGAAACCAATAAGCACCCGGTAACCGGAGCCCGTGTACAGCGCAAAACCAAACGCTCCCAGCAAAAGACTGGAATAGATCGGATGGCGGGCCCAGGCAAACATGCCGGTGATCACCAGTTCACCCGCGGTGATTGGCGTAGGGAAAGGTGAAAAACTCGTCTTCATTTGGAAAAGGGCGAGAACACCGGTGCAAAGCCCGCCCACGCTAAGCAGCAGGCCGAGGTAACCAAAAACATCTGGTCGGCTAAAGCTCAAGGCTGGAAACTCAAAGGCATAGGCCACAAACAACAGTAGTTGAATGCCTACGAATAGGTAGTCTTTTGTTTTGGAAGCTGACACAGTATCTATTTGCCGCAAAGATAGGACGCTAGACTTATGCATCCTGATGGTGAGTTGACGGTGTTTTGTGCGAAGGCAAAAAAACTTAAGTAAGAAATAGAAGGAAGGTCTGGTTGGGTTTAATTATTCATGCTTATTAAAATGCCGTACCAACACAAAACGCACACTACTAGCGTATTTTTTTTACTTCGTCCATCCCTGCCTCAATAAACGCCTCCAACGAAAGCGCACTATTATCCACCACAATGGCGTCCTCCGCCTGCCGCAGAGGGCTGTCTTCACGGCTAGAATCGATATGATCACGGGTAGCGAGGTTGGTGGCTACTTCTTCCCGGGTGGTTGTAATGCCTTTGGCTTCGAGCTCGGCGAGGCGGCGGTTGGTACGAATGTCCATACTGGCAGTGACGAAGAGCTTCAGGTCGGCGTCGGGGAAGACGACGGTACCGATATCGCGGCCATCCATGACGATACCACCGGCTTTACCCATTTCCCGCTGCTGCGGCACAATCCAGCGGCGGACGGCAGAGATGGTTGCGACCGGAGAAACCATACCGGACACTGCTCCTCCACGGATTTCAGTCTCCACGTTCTCTCCGTTCAGGAGCGCATCGTTGTTGCCCGGGACGAAGTCTACCGTCAACCCTTCCAATGCACCTCCGACCGCACCCATATTTTTAATGTCCACGTTCTCACGCAGAAAGTACAGGGTGATCATTCGGTACATCGCACCGGTATCAATGAAACGATAGCCGAGGCGTTTGGCGAGGGCTTTGGCGAGGGTAGACTTGCCGCAGGCGCTGTAGCCGTCTATGGCGATGGTATGACTCATATTGCGAAGGTTACCGTTGATCCAGTAATATGAACTATCGTGGCAGCGGTCACTGGAGGTGATTTTATACATAACCGTTCGCTTTGCGAACGTAGCTCTCAACAAAAGTCACGATACGGGAGCTCCTTGCGGGCGCCCGTACTGATCACGTACTTTTGCTGATGAGAACTAAGCTTTAGCTTGATAATTACAATAATCGTCAAGCTTACGACTACTTCCCGTACACAGCAAAGCCGGTGATAGAAGTCACCGGCTTCGCGCTCATGTCGTGCGGGTATCCTTGTAGTTCTTGTTGAGCGAAGCGAACAACGCAGATACACTCAACAAGAACTTTAAGGATCAACATTAGTACTCGTCTTCGTTGAAGAGGAAGTCGTCTTTACGGGGGTAATCCGGCCAGACATCATCAATAATTTCATAGGTTTCACCTTCATCTTCCATAGCCTGGAGGTTTTCGATCACTTCCAGCGGGGAGCCGGAGCGGACCGCATAGTCGATCAATTCGTCCCGCGTGGCGGGCCAGGGGGCATCTTCGAGGTGGGAAGCAAGTTCTAGAGTCCAATACATACTAACGCGTGGTTTTTTGTTGTCTTATAAGAGCGAAAATGAATCGCTTCACCTAAATAAGCCGTCAGCAAGTGATTTGTTTTCACGCCGTCGGGCCGCAAAAGAAACATTTGGACGCGAACCAGCGCATTGGAGTCACAAAAATATTGTTACTTTCTGAAAATCAGCTACTTATAAGTTCCTATGATTTGAAAATTTTTATTCTCATAACCGGGAGGAATTTGACCAATACGGCTAGAGTTCTTCGGCCCGGTCGGGTCACAGAAAACGTAGCGCTTGCCTTCGTAGGTAAAACTATCTCCTGCGATATTGTCCGTACCGACCGCGATGGTCAGATGATCATCGTAAGCAACGACAGCCATAGATGTGTTCAACAGGTCACGGACAAGGGCAAAGAAGAGGGCTGAGCGGTCTTCACAATCAGAAAAATTGTAGCCGAAGAGTTCCTCCGGAACCATCGGCTTGGAGTGGCCGAAGTACTCATTATCTTCCTTATAATCGAAAGCAGAGCGGGTGAAACTTACCAGTAGCTCAATGCGCTGACGTTCGTCCAACGGCTCCAGGTAGCGGCGCAGTTGGGGTAGGAGGCTGTTACGAAGTGTGGACGAGAGCGGTGTTTCGAGGTACGCGTATTCGTGGATGAATGGATAGTCTTTCATGATGTCCACCACGGTCCGATCAAAAGTGACCTTCATCTTCTGCTGGACGCCATGGTACTGAAAGTGCATTTCTTTTACCGTTGCCTGTACGCCGAGCGCCGGCCAGTTGTGCAGTTGAAAGCCGAAGGATCGACCACGAGGATTGGGATGTTCATCGAGAATAAATAGTCGCTGCCGTCCGCTACATTCGCCGTCCAGGCAGCTAAGGTTAGCGTAGCGTCGTCCACCAGTGTTGATGATGGGCACTTCAAAAAGATCTTCGGTAGTATAAATATTCACGAATATCCGGTTGGCCCGGTAGGTGAGACGAGCGTCAAAACCGGCGTCGACCATCAAGCCGAAGAGAGTGATTTCACGGGCGTTGCTGTCGGTATCCCCGTACACAACCTGCACGCTGGTACGGGCCAGTTTATAAAAAAGGAAATCGTTGAGTCCGTAGCGCTGTTTCGCTTCCAGCAGGCTGTTAAGCAGCACCCGCTTCGGCTTTTTATTGAGCAGTCGGTAGCTCCTTACAATACTGTTACTGGTAAGCTGACCTGGGTCGGGGATGACCATAGCAGGATCATAGACAATGTCGATCGGCTGCGCGTAAAAAGGAAGCTGGAAACGGTAATAATTGTCCGGATTCCCAAGCTCAGGGTCGCTGGACCCAGAGAGAACTATCAGGACTACCGCCGCAGTCGCGAGGGTGATGAAGAGGTTTTTCATACGTCAACGTAGGGTAAAATTCAAAGGGAAAGCGGATGGCGGTTGGGCTGACGTTCCTTATACAATGTATCCCTACTATACGTTTTTTGGCCGCGAATAGTATGTCTCGGAGGTTGACTTTAATATTTTATTTTTAGCAATGGCGCTATGTGAAAGAATGGTATTTACCTATTCTTCAGGTTTTAAGAAGCACCGTGCAAATAGCTTACTGGCATTTATACGGCGTCCCTAAGCTAAACGGCTACCCCTCCAAAGCCATAGTAGCTTCCTCCCATTTCTCCATTATCTCCGCCAACTCACCCTGCTTAGTCTTCAGTTCCGCAGTCGTTTTATCTACCCGCTTGGCATCGTTGTAAAAGTCAGGAACGGACATCTGCAGGTGAATCTTCGCGATGTCTTTTTCTAGGCGTTCGATCTTGCGCTCGGCGTTGCCCACGTCTTTCTCCAACCGGCGCTTTTCTTCGTGGCTTAGGTTGGATTTTTTCGGCGCGGCCGCAGGTACAGAGGAAGTTGAAAGGCTGGGGTCGTCCGCTTTGGATTTCTCCAGCTCAACGGCCCGCATATTATCAATCTTCCGCTTATTGAGGTAGAAGTTAATGTCGCCCAGGTGCTCGTGGAGCTTGTGGTCGCGGAACTCGATGGTGCGCTGGGTGAGATCGGCCAGGAACTCCCGGTCGTGACTTACGACAATGAGGGTACCGTCGTAGTTGAGTACCGCCTGCTTCAGCATGTCCTTCGAAGCCATATCGAGGTGGTTCGTAGGTTCGTCAAGTACCAAGAGGGAGAACGGGCGCAGCAGCATGCAGGCAAGGGCCAGGCGGGCGCGTTCTCCGCCGGAGAGGACGGATACTTTTTTGTCCACATCTTCTCCGCTGAAGAGGAAGGCTCCAAGCATGGCGCGCAGCTTTGTCCGCATTTCCGGAGGGCTTACTTCCTCCAGCGTTTCCAGCAGCGTCTTCTTACCGTCGAGTTCTTCGGCCTGGTTCTGGGCGTAGTAGCCTACGGTTACGTTGTGGCCTAGTTCCACTTCACCGGCAGTGGCGGCGATCTCGTCGATCAGAATCTTAGCTAGGGTCGTCTTGCCCTGTCCGTTCTGCCCTACGAAGGATACGCGGTCGCCCTTGTCGATCTTGAGGTCTACACCACGAAGCACATTAAGCTTACCGTAGTTTTTGGTAATGTTGCGGGCATGCAGCGTGATGGCACCGGAGCGCGGTGCTTTCGGGAAACGAAGGTTCATCACCGCAGTGTTCGTAACGTCCAGTTCAATGCGCTCAACTTTATCGAGCTGCTTTTGCATCGACTGTGCCATCTTGGTCTTCGTAGCCTTGGCCATGAAGCGGCTGATCGTTCGTTCCTTTTCTACGATCATCTTCTGTTGATTCTCGTAGGCGGCTTCCGATTTTTCGCGGCGTTCGGCCTGCAGCTCAACGTACTTGGAATAGTTGGCCTTGTAGTCATACACCTTTCCCAGTTCAATTTCGAGGGTACGGGTGGTGACGTTGTCCAGAAACTGCTTATCGTGAGAGATGGTGACGACGGCGCCCGCGTAGGAGCTCAGCCAGTTCTCTAACCAAATAATCGACTCAATATCAAGGTGGTTCGTAGGCTCATCGAGCAGGAGGTAATCCGGCCGCATGAGTAGCATCTTGGCCAGTTCGATGCGCATCTGCCAGCCGCCGGAGAACTCGGTCGTTTGCCGGCCAAAGTCTGCCTGGGCGAAGCCGAGTCCTTTCAAAAACTTCTCTGCTTCAGCCTCCATCGTGATGCCGCCAACAAGAGCGAAGCGCTCGGTTACGTTGGTGAATTCCTCTAGCATGTCGGAATAAGAGCGGGAAGTGTAGTCCGTCCGGACTTCCATTTCTTTGTTCAGCTCCGCGAGCCGGTCTTCCATCTCCTGGATATGAGCGAAGGCCGTGAGCGTTTCCTCCATCACGGTACGGCCGGTAGGCAGGTCCATCTCCTGGTGCAGGAACCCGAGGGTACTGCCAGTTGGGCGAACGATGATGCCTTCGTCACAGCCCATGTCTCCGGCGATGATCTTCAGCATCGTCGATTTGCCTGCGCCGTTACGGCCCACCAGGCCGACCTTGTCGCGGGCCATGATTACGAAGGAGGCTTGGTTGAACAGAACACGGTCTCCGTACTGCTGGTAAATACCGGTTGCGCTTAGCATAGTTTTGATCTTTTGGTTCGTTGGTCTTTTGCTGCAAAGACGCTCGGAATCATCGTTTTGGGCGCGCAAAGGTAGGCATTTTCATGCGCTTACCGTAGTATCAACGTTTACGCCCAGGGCAACCAATTCTGAGTCCTTACCTTCGTTCTATAAATCTGAAGCCCATGGATTCTAAGTTTATCGCTCTATTGGTTCTATCGACGGCTTTTATCATCCTGCCATTACTATTCGTCCTTATCCAGAGTATTTATAAAAGTAAGGTAAGAAAAAGCACGCAAGGCACCATCAGCGACCCCGACCTACTGCGGTTCATCCACAACGAACCAGACCGGATGGCCTCTCCCCACATTCTAAGCGCGAAGACCAGCCTTTCCCTCAACGAAGCCCGTAGCCGCTTCGGTGAACTGATGATGTACGGTATCCTAAACCGCAACATTGGTGGAAACCGTTACTACTTTAGCCTTAAAAATCCCCTGCTTGAAGACAAGAACCTCACACTTTCCCCTGACCCTTTCCTCACGGTGGAAGACCTATTTGTCATCTTCGAAGCCTACAGCGGCCGGGTTTCTGCCCAAGACCTGATTATGGCAACGGGCCTACCCCTCAGCATCCTGAAGCGGGAGATGAGACACTTTGAGAAAGAAGGCATTACGCGAAGCATGCGCGGGTACGCCCCCAACGGATTGGTGATGCAACGCTTTTTCATCCTGGAAGAACCCTACCGCAGCAATCCGGAGCGTTTCCGGGCGAAGGCGGACCAGCTAGATCTGGAGCTAAAAAAGATACTGGTGGACGAGAAGTACCTCGTTTAGAGATCAGTACCGGGTAAAGCCCATTCATCTAAAACCCCACGTTGCACCTGCGTACCCGCCCTCGTATCTTTCCGTCATGGATAAGGATACATTAACAACTGTTGTAATAATTTCGACTTTGGTGATGAGCACACTGCTGATAGCCTTCGTAGTCTGGATGTACTACCGCCAGCAAAATTCCAATAGTCAGACCCAACGCCATATCTCGGACAAAGACTTGCTGCTAATGCTCCACAACGAGCCAGACCAGTTGCTTTCACCCCACCAACTCGCTGAAAAAACAGAGCTCTCGCTCACGGAGGCCCGCGCCCGCCTCGATGCACTGTTCAGCTATGGCATTCTACAGCGCAGCTATAACAGTAAGGCCCGTCACTTCTTTGGCACCCGCGACCCCATCGAAGAGATTCCCGAACTCAACCTCTCCAACGATCCTTTCCTAACGGTTGAAGACTTGCTCCAAATTTTCGCGGTCTATGATTACAGGGTCACCGCACAGCAAATGATTCTGGCCACCGGTCTGCCCCTTGCCGTCTTGAAACGGGAGTTGAAATACTTTGAAGACCAGAAGATTATCCAAAAGCTACAACGATCCGACGTAAACGGTATGGTGATGAAGCGCCTTTACGTCCTCCAGGACCCCTACCGCTCCGACCCCGATCGCTTCCGCACTCAGGCGGGTAAACTTGACCTAGAAATACGGGATATTTTACTGAATGACAATCTAATTGTCTAGAATATAGCTTGTTAGTTTCTCGGTCGGTACAGCTGAAAAATAGCCTCAATCTCCCCATCATCCCGCAGGTCTGGAAAGAAGTCGATCAGCATTTGGTGCCCATGGTAGTATTCGCTGAGGGCGGTATTGAGCAGCGTCAAGGCTTGAGCACGGCGATTGGCCATCAGGTGGATGGCGACGGCGCCGTAGACCAGGCTGGCGTCTTCGTAGCGTTCAAGAGCATCATTGATGAAGGTCAGAGCCCTAACTTCATCGCCCTGTTCTACCATCAAGACGGCGTAGGCAATGGTGGCGTCGCTGTAGCGATCGTCCATGGCCAAGGCTTTTTGGAAGGCTAATTCTGCTTCTTCGTTTTCGTTGGTTGCTGCGTGGCATAGACCGAGGCCAAGCCAGCAGTCTGGGGTATGTCCTACACGCTCTACGGCGCGGCCATAGTTGTAGGCCGCGATGCCCCACTTTTCCTGCGCAGCAAAACATTCGCCAAGGTGCTGGAAGATGTCGTACATGTCGCCGTTGAGCTCAATGGCGCGGAAGTAAGCCTTTTTAGCTTTTTCCAAGTGGTTGAGCATCTGGTAGGAGCGGCCTACGCGCATGAAGGTTTCGTAGCTGTCTTCGGAATTGTCGGATTCGAAATAAGCGGTGTAAGACTTCAGGGCGAGGTCGTAGCGATCGAGGTCGAAGAGTTTATCGGCGTATTCGAGGTCGTAGATGGGGTGGTCGCTCTTCAGGGATCGTGCGTTGGCGAAAGCGTCGAGGGCGACCAGGTCGTTGCCGTCATCGTCGTGCCACAGTCCGGAGTAGTACCAAATAAGGTCGTTGAAAGGGTCTTTGGCGAGGAGCTGGTTGAAGAGCTTCAGGAGGCGTTTACGGTAGGCGATGAATTCGCTGGCGTTGATAAGCTCTTCCAACGCGGGTTCCTGCATCGGGTCTAGCTTGACGGCTTCGCAGAGAGAAAGGAAGCTTTCTTCAAAGCGGAACTCCTGCATCAGTAGCAGGCCGTCAAAAAAAGCGAGGAGGCTAAATTTTTCGTCTCCGCGAACGGAGTTACGGAGTTGCTCCAGCACCTCCCGGGCGGGATCGCGGTGGCCAAAGTGAACGAGCACTTCGAGGCGGAGTAACAGAGATTCTTCGTCATTTGGGGCGTAGATGCTTAGCTTTTCGAGGGCGGCAAAGGCATCGTCTTCTTCCAGGTTAATTTTGTGAATGAGGGCCTTCCATTTGTAAAACTCCGGAGAGAAACGGTGCTGGGCAATGGCCAGGTCGGCGACTTCCAGCGTCCGGTCATAGTCCTGCTGTTCGTAATAGTGGGAAAGTAACTCATCGAATTCCTCTTCGGACAGGAAGAGGCTGTCGTTGTCGGTTTCGTCGTTTTCGTAGCGTGCCAGTAAGGCCTTTAGCTTTTCGTTTTTCTTGTTCATATAGAAGTCGGCGGTTCCATGGCTTATTGGCCCGAGCCCGTTGCTTAAACATACGATTTGCTGAGGAAAAAAGTTGCGGGCTTGGGGAAACTTTATGTTTGTGCAGTGTTTTTTTTGGCGCGGGCGCAGGATGCAGGGGGAGGGGTGAAGAAGCTAGGTTAGACCCGGGCTTACGTCATCCTCCGGAGCTATGTCGGACCTCGGACTACACCATAATTCCCGGAGCAGGGTCAGACCTCGGGCTGCGCGTCCGGGGTGGACTTTAAGGTAATCGCTTGGGGTAGCTTTCGGAGTAGGGGTTACAATGCTACCGCAAGAATCACCCCAATAAAACCGTTACTAACAAAAGCCTTCACCTTGGTTCATACCCTGCTCCTCCTATTCTTTCTCTGCACCTGCGGCCCCGCCACCTCCAACAACCAGGAACCTGTAGCCAC
>JAPKCQ010000315.1 GCA_026421165.1 Lewinella sp.
TTCTATCTACTTATCTTCGCCGTCTCAAAACCGAATTTCTTTGCGCCTACTATTCAGTCTTTCCTTCCTAAGCCTTTCCTTTCTCTTCGCTCAAGATATTCAGTACGACGCGCCTTTGCTAGGCCCGCTATTGGTGACTGGTACTTTTGGTGAGCTGCGGGGTGATCACTTCCACGCAGGGCTCGATTTTCGGGCCAGTGTAGACACGCCGGTTTACGCCGTGGCGGATGGTTTTGTGAGTCGGATTAAGGTGAGTCCTGGCGGTTATGGTCAGGCGATTTATGTTGACCATCCGGACGGGCATCGGAGTGTTTACGGGCATTTGGAAACGCTTGTTCCCGAGTTGAAGGATACCGTGCGGGCTCGGCAGTTCGCGGAAGAGGAATTCGGGCAGGATCTTCGTTTTGGGCCAATGGACTTTCCGGTAGTACGCGGGCAAAAAATTGGTGGAGTGGGTAACCGAGGCCATAGTTTTGGGCCACATCTTCACTTTGAGATGCGGGAGCAGGCGGGCGATGTGGCGATAAACCCAATGGCTTTCGGGCTAAGTATTCCGGATACGCGGACGCCAGTAATTCGGAGTTTGCGGGTGTATGAATTGGATGAGCGGGGGCTGGAAATAGGGAGCCAAACGATTACGCCTACCGCACTGTATGGTGGAGATTATATGATGAACGATACGGTGATTGTGTCGAGCCGGCGCATTGGCCTGGCGCTGAAAAGTTATGACCGGCAGAATGAGATGCCGAACTGGAATGGGATTTTTGGCGGCGATTTATACGCTGACTCCACGCTAATTTTTGAGTTTCGTTTTGCGCGCATTCCTTTCGAAGCTACCGAGTACCTCAACGCACTGACGGATTATGCGGACTGGAAGGAGAACAGAAGTTGGTACTACCGGTTCTGGGCCTTGTCTCCGCGCCAGTTTCGGGCACCGATACCGAAGGACACCGTAGGGCCATTTGCTTTTTTGAATACGGCGCGAACGCAGGATGTAAGGCAGGTTAAGGGCATGGGGACTTACGACGGAAGCCTTGTCCTTCAACCTGAAAAACCGTTGCCACTCCGACTGCGGACGGTCGATTTTGCGGGCAATGCCACCGAAATCAGCTTGGTGGTGCTTTACCGTCCAATCTCCACGGCAGCTCAGCAGAATGGAGCCGGAGTGCTCGCTTCCGAGTCGCATCAATATTTCCTCCCCGCCGGCGAGCCGAGTATTATTGATAAGGGTGACTTGCGTCTGGAGCTGGATTCTAACGCCCTCTACCGAGACTGTTTCTTCCACTACGCCGGCCTGCCCGACCGCTCAGCCGACCACCTGAGCGATGTTCACCAACTCCACGACCAGCGGACTCCCCTGCACGGGACTGCCCGCTTGTACCTGCGCCCCGTCGCTCCGATTCCGAACAATCTACGCGACCACGTTTTTCTCGGCACTTGTAACGACGCTGGCCACCTCAGTAGCAAGGGCGGTACCTGGACCGACGGCGGACGCATGGCCGCCAACATTTCCACCTTCGGAGACTATGGCCTTTTTCTCGACACCATCCCGCCAACCGTGAAAATCAACTACTTCGACACCGACCTGCGCCGTGCCGCAGGTTTCAGCGTGATTATGGACGACAACGTCTCCGGCGGCCGAATGACTTACCGCGGCACCATCGACAGAAAATGGGCCCTCCTGGAACACGACGGCAAAAGTGGTAAGCTGAACTACAGCTTTGCCGACGGCGAGCCCGGCCAGGGAGAGCACCTTTTTGAAATTGAAGTTACGGATGCGCGGGGTAATTCTACGCGGTGGGAACGAAGGTTCACAAGGTAAGATTACCGCATACTTAGTCGCCGGAGCCGTCTTTTTTCTCCCGAGGAGCGGCTGGGGGAGGGCGAAAAGGTACATCAGCACGGTCCGGCTGCTACATGACCATAATATGGCCGCACAATCACGCAGAATCGTAAACTCCTAACCTACCTTTGTGGTATGCATCGCCTCTCCTCCAACGCTACCCTCTTCCTCAAGATATTTTTTCCTGTTTTCTGGACGACCATAATGGCCGGTTTCGCTGTAGTCGCATGGCTAGTGGAGCCGAGTAAATTTGGCGGCCTTGATATGTCGTCTTTGCGTTGGGGTGCGACCTTCACCCTGATCGTAGGCGTAGCTAGCTTTCTTGTGCTTACCTGGCCGCTCAAACGCGTGGAAACCGACGGCGAGCGGGTGTACGTCAGTAATTATTTCCGCACAGCCTTTTACCGCTGGGATCAGGATATAGAATCTCTCAAAGAGTTCCGCTTTCTCTTTTTTCGGATCGGCGTGATCGAACTGAACGGCATTGGTAGCTTCGGCCGGAAGATGCGGTTTGTGATGAGCCGGCGGCTGGTAGAAAAGTTTCGGGAGGATTTTCCCGGGGTGTTGCCGGACACAGAGAAGTAAAACCTGGCACTTATTGTTTCTTCTTTAATGAGAGTACTGACTCAAACGGCGTTCGGATTTATTATCGATAATTTCTTAGAAATTATTGATAATAAAAGACTTCTCTACTTCAGGCTAGTTAAAAATCATGGTCCGTACCCACCAAAACCTTGGCGTATTGTATTTTACGTCCGTATAGAACTGACCCTACGCCATGATGACACCCCGTATCCTGTTGCTTCCTTTTGTACTAATGCTAGCTTTTGCTCTTCCCGCCCAGAACACCCTCGACGGAACCTGGGAGGGCTTTATGACCGTAGGCGGTATTTATTCTGACCAGCAATTACCGATGCAACTCTACCTCACCAGCGAAGGTAGTGAGGTGAAGGGCCGCAGCTACGTACAGCTACCCGACGGCTCCACCCTACGAATGGACTTGGAAGGCCACCGTTACCGGGACCTGAGCATCTCCCTGATCGAAACCGATTTCGCCGGCGATGCCACCAACGACATCATGCCCGAATTCAATCGGCAGTACCAGATCATCTTTAAGCCCGACCTGTGGGACCCGCACCTGCGTGGCTTCTGGCAGGAGGAAACGGAAGAGGCTTTTTTGCCGAAACGACGACGGGGGCGAATGCGGCTTACGCGAAGAAAGACTAAGGGCGTTTAGCTAGAAGTTAGGGAGCTAGCCGCTTAATTTCTAGACTTCTAGTCTCTAAACCCCCTACCTTACGCATAAAGAAAATCCTTCCTTATGCAAGTTCAATTCTGCGGCGCAGCGCGCGAAGTAACCGGCTCTGCTCATCTAATTACCCTTGACGACGGCTACACCATTCTTTTAGATTGCGGCCTCTATCAAGGCAGAAGCAAGGAAATGAAGGACTTCAACGAGAACTTCACCTTCAAGCCGGAAAGGGTGGATTGTCTCATCCTTAGCCACGCTCATATCGACCATTCTGGACGGGTACCGAAGTTGGTGAAGGCTGGTTTTCAGGGGCCGATCTACGCTACTCACGCGACCCGGAGTCTCTGTGCCATTTTGCTGCTCGACTCTGCCTTCATTCAGGAAAAGGACGCCGAATACTACAATAAGAAACACGGTAAATACGGAAAGTCGAAGAAGCCGCTGTACGTCCGTGCAGACGTAAAGCCAGCTATGGAGCGCTTCATCGGATTGCCTTACGATCGCTGGGAACGGATCACTGATGATGTGGAATTACTTTACCGCGACGCCGGCCACATCCTTGGCAGTGCCAGCATAACCCTGCGCATTCGGCGCGAAGACGGAACGACGACCATGCTCGGCTTCACCGGAGACATCGGCCGCCCCGACCGCCCAATCCTTCGGGATCCACAACCGATGCCGCCCTGTGATTATCTTCTCTGCGAGTCTACTTACGGCGACCGGGAGCATGAGCAGAAACCTAATGAGATCGAGAAGTTCCTAAAAATAGTCAGAGATACCTGCGTAGAAAATCGTGGAAAACTTCTTATCCCCGCCTTTAGCGTTGGGCGCACGCAAGAGATCGTTCACATGCTCGACCAGTTGGAAAGTACCGGAAAGTTGCCCAAAGTAAAGGTCTTCGTGGACAGCCCCCTGGCCGTGAACGCTACCACCGTTTTCGGCGCTCACCCCGAATGCTACGACGCCGAACTGCAAGAATACATGCTGACGGATGATAACCCCTTCGGCTTTAACAATCTCACCTACATTACGGACGTGCGGGAATCCAAAGCCCTCAACTTTCTCAAAGGCCCTGCCATCATCATTTCCGCCTCTGGCATGATGAACGCCGGCCGTAGTAAGCACCACCTGCGCAACACGATGGGTAGCCCCAAGAATACCATTTTTATTGTCGGCTACTGTGCCCGGCAAACTCCCGGTGGTAAACTGCGCGACGGCGCAACGGGGCTCAAACTCTACGGCGACTACCACGAGCTCAAAGCAGAAGTAGTGGTCATGGACAGCTTCTCCGCCCACGGAGACCGCTCGGAGATGACCGGATTTTTGCAGAACCAGAAAGAAAGCTGTAAAGAAATCTTCCTCGTCCACGGCACCATTGAACGGATGGAGAGCTTTGGTGGCGCTTTGATTGAGGATGGGTTTAAGTCTTGGAAAGCGCCTAAACTGAAAGAGATTGTTGAGTTGTAACCAAACCGGAGGTATAGTCACTCCTGGTATCGGGGTTATCTCATGTTCTGATGGAAAAAGTAAACCATCCCGAACTTAGACGTTGAGAAATTGGACCAAAAAAATGCTCTAACCTTTATTTCAAGGTTAGAGCATTTCTTATTGTTTCGATCTCTACCGATCAGACCATTTTAGCGCAGAATTAACGCTGCACAATAATCTGCCGCTGGATAGTACCAGCTTTCGCCTGGATCTGAAGCAAGTAAGTACCACTGGGGTAAGCACTCAAATCTAAGCTTTCCATCGTAGAAGTTGCTTGACGCTGAAGGAGGGTACGACCGGTCATATCCCGTAATGTCAGCTCCGTGTTCTGGAGAATATTTACGGGTAAATGTACCTGGGTAAAGCTAGACGCAGGGTTGGGCATAATCCTTACTTCCGAAGCAAATGCAGGCTCTGCGGTACTAACTGAAATCGGAATCATTACCGCGTCAATAACGTGGACCACTCCGTTGTCAGCTAGAATATCAGTTACGCTGATGTTTACACCTTCCACCGTGATACCGTCAGCGGTAATGGCGATGTTGAGGTCTTGTCCTTCGAGGCTGGTGATCATCATACCGTCGGAAAGGTCGGCAGAGAAGAAGTCGCCACTGGCCACGTGAAATTGCAGAATCGTAGTTAATGCAGCTCCGATGGGGTCAAGGAGCAGATCTTCCAGCACACCATCGTCGAGGAGGTTGAATGCAGCGTCAGTGGGGGCGAAGACGGTGAAAGGTCCGTCACCACTCAGGGCGCCGGTCAGGTCGGCGGCGATGACGGCTGCTTCGAGTGTAGTGTGTACTTCGCTAGCGACG
>JAPKCQ010000316.1 GCA_026421165.1 Lewinella sp.
TTTTCGTATGTGTGAAAGCAAAGGAGTCGGGTAATCATAGTACTGCTAAGGTAGGGAATGAGGTGGTTTTACACCCGGTTTTTTAATTTAAGGGCTTTTATGGCTGTATTCTTCTGCTACCATAAGGTGATGTATTACAGGGAGCCCGCAACCGTTTCCTAAACGAATCAGACCGCTGGTGTAATTTAACCTGCATCTTGTCGGCCGATAGTTAGAGACGCTTTAAGTTTGGGTGATAAATCATGTTTTATGCTGGCCGACGCGGCTTCGGTGCCTACGCTCCTAATCCCCGTTCCGATAACTGCCAGAACGGTTTTGAAAACGGCCGGGCGGACCTTACCAGCCCATCAATCAATTTGCCAATAGAAGAGACTGAATTTATCCTAACCTTTGACCATTACTACGCCATCCAGAAGGGCTACGACGAAGACTTCTTCTTCCCGTCGCGTAATGGCGGGAACTTCGTTCTGGTGCAGGAACAACACTTTTTGTACAATGGCTACGACGGCCAACTTCAGAATATTTTTAATAGTGACAACCTGCTGGTCGGCCGGCGGGCCTTCAACGGAGCAAACCATAACGGCACTTCGGGCACCTGGGGACGTAGCATCGTTGACCTTGCCGCTGTCGGCGTAGAACGACGGCATCTGACTGGGCTGGACGATGAGCCATGACGGCTGCGATGGCAGGTTGGGTTGGTTCTTGGACGATGTCCGGGTAGGCTTCTGCGGCTTTTTTACTTTGCCGGTAGAATTCTTCCGCTTTACCGCTCTCGGAGGTGAAAACGGGGTTGACCTGTCGTGGGAAATCGCAGCAGAAAGGAATAACGCCGGATTTTAATGTACTACTTTTGCAATCAAGGCTTTAAGCATCTCTCATATATATACCACATGCAATATTTTTTATCACTTCTGCTCGTACTAAGTAGTCTCTCCCTTTTTTCCCAAAACGCCAATAAACAACCACTGATCCGGCAGCTTACCGATGCAGGCGTGGTCTGGCGCACAAATCAGCCGTCCTACACTTCCCTGGAATTGCCGACCGCTATCCAATATTCTGGTGAAAGTACCAGAGGGGCGGCTTCCAAATTCCTAGAGACCTACAGCCTAGCATTTGGCGCTGAAGAAGAGGCAGATTTCCGGATTGTCATCACCACCACAGGTTTGAATGGCAAAACATACGTACGCTTCCAACAGCAGCGGAGTGGGGTACCGGTATTCGGCGCCGAAGCAACGGTGGAAGTCGCAACGGGAGGAAACGTTACCGGCTATACCGGATCCCTGCTTCCGTCAACCTCCTTTGCACCTGCGTTCGCGCCTGATTATTCCACGGATTATACCACCAAAGCGACCGCTGCTCTGCAAGACAAATACCCATTTGCCCACCAGTGGCTGGTCACCGAAGCCGACCCGGTCTGGACCAGCTCTAACCCTTGGGATGCCACCGCCAAAGCACACCTCACCCGTGTATTCGATGTAGTTGAGCCGGCGGGTTACCGCTCTGAGCGCGTCTACCTAGACGCCCAAACCGGTAAACGGGTATTCCGTCACCAGCTGCACTGCGAATTGAACCGTCAGCAATACCACACCAATGCTAATGCCAGTAATCTGGTCTGGAGTGAGGGCGATGCCTTTCCCGGCTCCCTTAACGCCGAAGACCAGGAAATGCTCACCTCCACGGCTGAAATTTACAACCTCTATAATCGCACCTTCGGCCGTAATGGTTACGACGGCGCCGACGGACTGATGCGCGGAATTACCGAAAGGACAAGCGATTGCCCTAACGCCTCGGCTTCCGGAAATTTCATCTGGCACTGCCGAGGCCTGGTGACCGACGACATTGTTGGTCACGAATGGACGCACAACTACATCGGCCAAATGAGCGGCTTGATTTACCGCTTCGAAAGCGGTGCCATCAACGAAGGCTTCGCTGATATATTCGGCGAAGCCTTAGACCTCCTCAACGCTCGCGGAGGCGATACCCAGGACAACGTAGGCCGAACTGCTTGTAACAACACCAGCGTACGCTGGAAGGTGGGCGAAGACTCCTCCATCGGTTCACTACGTGACCTGTGGAACCCCGAATGTAAAAACGACCCTTCCAGCCGCAGCAGCGCTCGGTACGAATGCAACGATGGAAGCTTCGATAACGGTGGTGTTCACATCAACAGCGGCTTGGTGAACCGGACCTTTTCTATTCTGGTGGACGGAGGTGTCCTGAACGACATTACGGTTACGGGCATCGGTCTCACCAAGGCCCTTCACGTTTTCTACCACGCGCAAAACAGCTATATGACGCGGGTAACAAACTTCTTTGCCATGGGCGATATACTCCAGGCTGCGGCCAACGATCTTGTGGGTCTCAACCTGCCGGCGCTAACTCTGGTGGATATGCCCGCCGCAGCTTCGGGCGAGATCATCTCCGCCGCTGATGTAGCGCAGGTCGCCAACGCCGTTGCCGCTACCCAACTTATGGGCAGCGGACCCTGTGTGGTGGAACCCACCCTGGCCCAAAACCCGCCGGAGCCCTGTGCCAATGCGACCTCTAACGATTACGTTTCCCTGCTCAGCCAGGACTGGGAAGCCGGTATGGCCGGCTGGACGGTAGCTGAGGTGCCCGAAAATACCGGCACCTGGGACGCCAAGCCCTGGGCCCTGGAGACAAGCCTGGCGGATGGTAGGGCAGGCCAGGGTATCTTTGCCCCGAACCCTAACGTTGGCAATTGTGGTAGGGACTTGGAGAATGGCGTTGTTCACCTTACCAGCCCGCAGGTGAGCCTGCCACTGGCTCAGGATGACTTCCGCATGACGTTCAACCACTACTACTCAATAGAAGACGACTACGATGGTGGTGTGCTGTATTTGCAGCGCAACGCCGGTACTTTTCAGTATGTTCCTGAAGCTGCTTTTGTCTACAATGGCTATGATGATGAGCTGACGGGCGCTTCTGGTAACGACAGCCCGCTGGCAGGCTTACGCGCTTTCAACGGCAGCGATATTAATAGCACGGCTGGTACTTGGGGGCAAACAGTGGTGGACCTCACTGCCGCCGGGGTACTCCCGGGTGATAACATCCGCCTACGTTGGTCCATCGGCCACGACGGCTGTAATGGATGGTTGGGCTGGTACCTTGATGAGGTCAAGATCGGTTACTGCGACGAACCGTTTTTTCCGGTAGACTACCTGGCGCTTACGGCTACTCCGGAAAAAAACCACGTTCGGATTGATTGGAATACGGAAAATGAAGAGGAGAACCTTGGCTTTTATGTGGAGCGACGTGCGGAAACGGAGATGGAGTTTCACGAATTAGGCTTCGTCGCAGCTTCGGGCGCTGGCATAGGAGCATATGCATTTGATGACCGGCACGTGCTGGCTGGAACTAACTATATTTACCGTTTACGCCAGACCGATTTTGATGAAGCCTATAACTATTCGCCCCTTGTTTTGGCGCGGACGCAGGATGCAAAGGGAGGTTTAACGGTCTGGCCTAACCCCGTGCGCAACGCTCTTTACCTTCGGGCTGGAGCTGACGACGATGCGGGAATGCTTTACGACGTACAGGGCCGGTTGGTTCGGCAGATCTCCCTCAACGATGGCTTTGCTAAGGTTGATGTTACGGGCCTTAGAGCCGGTGTCTACTTCCTGCGGGTAGGAGATTTAGTGGAAAGAATTATTCGCTAAGGAACGTCAATTTAATAACTGTCCTGCTATTCATCAGCGAAGAGCAGCGCCGCGAAGACAAGCTGCACCACGAAGGTGCCGCGTAGCGAAACCGGACAGTTATTGAATTGGCGCTCCTAAGTGTGCTTCCCGTGTACTTTCAATGGCTTATCATCTTTGCCCTGCGCGTGAAACATTCGCGGTGCTCTCTGGCATCTATGCCTAGGAACCAACACGAAAAGCTGGCTTGGCACGCAACCTTAAATTTCCCAGTTCGTTAGTGTCAGAGGCCATCGTACCTTTGGCCTACCCCAATAAAGCCTATGGATACTTTAATTACCATCGGGCAGCTGGTTCTCAGCTTGTCCATTCTCATCGTTTTGCACGAGTTCGGCCACTTTCTTCCGGCCCGGCTGTTCGGTACGCGGGTGGAGAAATTCTACCTGTTCTTCGACCCTTACTTCAGCTTATTCAAGAAGCAGATCGGAGAGACCGAGTACGGCATCGGCTGGTTGCCGCTGGGCGGCTACGTGAAGATCAGTGGTATGATTGATGAGAGCTTCGATACCGAGCAGATGGAATCGGAACCGCAGGAGTGGGAGTTCCGCTCCAAGTCGGCTTGGCAGCGCCTCGTCATTATGTTGGGCGGGGTGACCGTCAACTTCATCCTCGGTTTCTTCATCTACGCTATGGTGCTCTTTGCCTACGGGGAGGAATACCTTCCGGCTAAGAACGTTACCGCTGGTATTGCCGTAGACAGTCTCGGCCAAGAGATGGGGCTCGTTTCGGGAGACAAGATCCTTAAAGTCGGAGATGAGGAGTTTGAGCGGTTTAACGACCGTGTTGTACTTCGCGCCGTAGCCATCAATAATGTCCGCGAAATCACGGTAGATCGTGGTGGCGCTACTCAAAAACTTGAGATCGAGAATAAATGGGCGGATATTCTTACGCGCCATGAGAACAAGCAGGAACGCTTGTTTACTCCCCGGATTCCTTTTGTTGTTGGAGCAGTATTAAAAGGTGGTCCGGGCGATGAAGCCGGGCTTGAGGTCGAGGACCGCATCGTAAGCGTCGACGGTACCCCAACGCCCTACTTCGATCAGTTCATTACGTTGGTAAAAGGTAAGAAGAACGAATCCTTCACCATTGGCGTAAAGGGTAAAGACAGCGAGACCATCCGCGAAGTAAAAATCACCACCAACGAAAATGGGTTGATCCGAATCAATCCGGCACCACCGGTGTATAGCTATGATACCGAGCGTACCGAATACGGTTTCCTGGAATCCTTCCCGGCTGGCTACAACCAGGGGGTCCGCTTCCTGGGTGATCAGTTTAGTGCCTTTGGTCAAATGTTCAAAGGAAACATCAAAGTAACGGAGAGCCTTGGCGGCTTCGCCAGTATCGGCTCTATGTTTGGTAGTGTCTGGATTTGGGAACGGTTTTGGTACATGACGGCATCTCTCTCGTTGATCCTTGCGTTCATGAATCTCTTACCTATTCCCGCGCTCGACGGTGGCCACGTGGTGTTCCTGCTTTACGAAGTCGTTACCGGGCGCAAGCCGAGCGATAAGTTTATGGAGTATGCGACTATGGTTGGCTTCGTTATTGTACTCGGCCTCGTTGTGCTGGCGAACGGATTAGACATTTGGCGCGGTATTCAAAGCTGGTTCTGATAGGTTTAATGGCGCTTTTAGACGGGC
>JAPKCQ010000317.1 GCA_026421165.1 Lewinella sp.
TCCAGCGCCTTATCAAAATCACCGAGGATCTCCGCGATTCGCCCTAGGTCATTGTAAGAAACCACAGTGCCATTTTCGTTAGATTCTCCTTGATTTATTTTTAATGATTGCTGAAACATTTCTCTGGCCTTACCGTAAAGCCCCTCCGTTTCAAGAACATCTCCGAGGCCTTTTACTCCTTTACCTATGCCTTCTCTGTAGTCAATTGACTGGCTTAAGTCAATACATATTTGATAAAACTCCTTACCCTTTTCATTATCTCCTTTTGCAACGAATAAATACCCAAGTAGGTAGTTGACATCTGCTTCTTGTTCAATATTTCCCAATTGGTCACTTAATTCCCTACAAGACGCTGCAGCTTGTATGGCACTGTCCCGTTCGCCAAGAAACGAATAAATATAGGCGAGCGTAAAGTAACAATCGGCCTGCCCACTGACGTAATTGATCGATTTGGCCAGACCCAGGGCATCCAGGGCTATAGGCTTGGCGAGCGTTGCATTACTTATACACGTCTCGTACGCCAGGCTATTCATGATCCTTACCCTACCAGTATCCCGATCGGGATGAGACGCTAACAAGACAGTGAGGCTGTCTACTTTATTTTGTTGTCCATACGAGTATCCGATAGAGAGAATAAGGAAGGCAAGGCAGAGAATTGAACGAAATAGCATCTTCATAAGAATATTATTACTCAACAGAACTCTACTTTTAAATAGCCACAAGCACAGCAATATACGGCGTTATCGTTGATCCCAATCAGTTTTCTTATCGTTACGACACTAC
Source organism: Lewinella sp. (assembly GCA_026421165.1). Taxonomy (GTDB): domain Bacteria; phylum Bacteroidota; class Bacteroidia; order Chitinophagales; family Saprospiraceae; genus Neolewinella. The sequence continues at coordinate 784 of JAPKCQ010000317.1, forward strand.
AAGCTTTGTGGCAGCATCGTCAAGACCAAGCGTCCCGTACCAACGACGGGGTAAATCAGATTGATTTTGGAGTTCTCGTAACTCCTCGTACTGTTCTGGCTCGAAGCAAAAGCTCCGCCTAAATTTAGTAGCTCAGCCTAAAACAACCTCAAGAACTCGACCCCGTCCCGAAAGCTTTCGGGACAACAAAACGGTATTCTAACCAACTATAAACGCAAAAAGCCACCCCCGAAGGAGTGGCTCTTTAGCGGTCTGGACGGGACTCGAACCCGCGACCTCCGCCGTGACAGGGCGGCATTCTAACCAACTGAACTACCAGACCAGTAGTTCTTGCATTTCAGGTAAATTACTGCGTTTCAGTAACCGTATTTCCAAATGCTGCGCAAATATACGAGCATTCTTCTGACCCTTGCAAGTGTACAGACAAATTTAATCAATGCATTTCACACTGGCCCGGCTTACCCGCTTGATTATCAATGCTAAGGGACGAAAAAAAAAATTACTTATTCCAGACAAAATTTGACCGGGAGGCTGTAACGCACCCTTACCGGGCTGCCTCCTTGAATTCCTGGCTTGAAGCGCGCGCCTTCGTCGTTGATCACTTGTACGGCCTTCGGCGCCGATTCAGTACAGCCAGCGCCTACTTTGCGGGCAGGGATGATATCGGTGATGGTGCCGTCGGTTTCTACGGTGAAAGAAACCACAACGGTGCCTTGAATCCCGTTTTCACGTGCCGCCGCCGGATATTTTACCCGGGACGGTACGAAAGTCAGCAACGCCCGGTCGGAACCCATCTTCCGTTCGTCTCCGGACAGCTCGAAGCATTCCTGACCGAAGACCGGCATACGTTCAGCAGAGAGCACAGGTGCATCATCCATGAGTGCTGATGGCGGTAGAGATAGCGGAGGTGGCGCGGCCGCAGGTGCAGTGGAAGTTATAGGAGCAAGGTTCTGAAGGGTCGGATCACCGACGACGATGTCCTGGCTCTCGAAGGTTTCCGGTTCCAGCGCTGTATCGGTAGCTACTTCGGTGACCGGTGGCGACGGTTGCGGATAATTCGTTGGAGGAATGACTACGTCGATCTCCAGGTCTTCATCAATGGTATATAACCGGCCAGGACTCCCAGTTGGCCAAATTCTGTCCAGTTAATCGCAATGATGCTCGCCGCGATGGCTGCCGGTCATTCCAACTCCTAACGAAGGGCTTACAAATGGCGCGCCATCCGTGCAGCAATTTTTTTGCGCGGAAGTACACCGTTGATGTGGTCCACTACTTCATGATCCCGCAGCATAATGATGGAAGGAATCTGGCTGACCCCAAAGAAATGAGAGAGCTCTTTATTCGCCTCTACATCCACCCAATGAATCTTAACGCTCGGCATCTCCTCCGAAATTTTACTTAAAAAGCCTTTAAGAATAGCGACACTACCAGCCCAGTCCGCCGTAAAAACGACCAGGACCAGTTGCTTATCACTTTGATTAAGCCATAAATTTAATGGTGAATCACTCAAGGACTTATGTTCAGGCAGTTGAGGCACTTTTGAAGAAATAATAGTGGCCCGAAATTGGGCCCTCAAAGTCCCAACGGTGATGCTACAAGCAATGTTTGGTCACCCACCGGGAAAAACACTATTCAAATCCTTAGGTAAAAGCCTTCAGATAGTCGATCTTCTTTACGTCAAGCTTTCGCATTTTAGAAACCAGTGTACGGTCATTCAGTCCCAAAAGCAGCCCGGCACCGTTCGGCCCCGTAACCCTTCCCTCAGTCATTATAAGTGCATTGATAATGTGCTGGCGCTGCATTTCCTCAAACTGCAGGAAAGGCCCCTCCCCTTTGGCCGTCCGCTCTTTCTGTACGTTCAGCGGAATAGAAAGTATCTCATTTTGGCAAAGAACGACGGCCCGTTCTACCAGGTTCTCCAGTTCGCGGATATTACCGGGGAAGGAATATTTCTTCAGCTTCGCCAGGTCCGAACTGTTGATCTTATTGATGGTCTTATTTTGCCGCTTAGCAAATTTGCGGGCGAAATGTTCCACCAGCACCGGAATGTCCCCAGGCCGGTCTCTGAGGGCCATGTTCTCAATGGGGAAGACGTTTAAACGGTAGTAGAGGTCAGCCCGGAAACTTCCCTTTCTTACCATTTCCTGAAGGTTGCGGTTGGTTGCTGCGACCAACCTGGCGTCTACCTTAATCGTCTCGGTTCCCCCCAGGCGCTCAAACTCGTCTTCCTGAAGTACGCGTAATAATTTGGACTGAAGGTCGAGGGGAAGTTCTCCGATCTCATCCAGAAAGAGCGTTCCCCCATCTGCCATTTCAAAGCGCCCTCTTTTCCGGGCGATAGCTCCAGTAAAGGCACCTTTTTCGTGTCCAAACAACTCGCTTTCAATCAGGTTTTGGGGCAGTGCGGCACAATTCACCTTAATGAGCGGCTTATCCGACCGGTCGCTCAGTTGATGGATAGCACGGGCAAGGAGCTCCTTGCCGGTGCCCGTTTCTCCGGTAATCAGTACGGTGGTATCCACATCAGCAACCTGGCCAATCTGCTGCAGCACCTTCTGGTATTTAAGGCTAACGGTGATGATGTTGTTTACGTTATAGTCCGACCTTACCTCCTCCCGCAGCGTGATATTTTCGTCCTCCAGGTTTTCCTTTAGCTGGCGGATTTCTTCGTAGGCAGCCTCCAGATTGTGCTCCCGTTCCTGCTGGCCGGACATATCCCGGCCCACCAACATGAAAAACGGTTGGTCGTTTTCGACGATCCGACTAACGTTAAGGTTAAGCGTATGTACTTTCCCTGAGCCTGCCGTAACACCAATATTGAGGGTCTGCTCTTCGATAATACTGTTCTTTCCCAGTTGAGGAAACACTTTGGCATACTTCGCTCCGGTTATTTCCACGCGCTTGCGCCCGATCAACTTAAGCAGTGTGCTGTTAATATAGTTGACCCTCAGATCGACATCGAGCCACAAAATACAGTCTGCTGCAGAATCCAGTGCCTCGGCTGACAGCTTCAATCGGGTATCCCGTTTTTTCTTGGTGGTCAGGTCCTGGAGGTGCATGCAGTTGTAGTCCTCCCCTTTGTACTCGATGTGATTGATGCGTGCATGTACGGGGATTGTCTTTCCCGAGGTAAGGTTCAACGCTAGTTCTCTTGTCACCTCCTCTCCCTCTTTTAGCCTGTCTGCAGCGGCCTGCCTAAACTCTATGGTGGGCGAGCTGAAAAACATGTTGGCGTCCTTACCCTGAATTTGCTCCAATTCGGTTTCTGTTCGCATCAGAAAGGTATCATTTACGAAATGGACGGTTCCGTCAGCCTTGGTCCAAAGGATCATCTCCTTCGAGTGGTCCAGCGTAAATTCAAGAAAAGCTTGCCGGCGGCGGGCTTTCTCCAGGTCGGTGATGTTTCGACAAAAGCCGACGCTGTACTCCTCATCGCCAAAGCGCAAATAGGCGACGCTGGCATCAAGCAAAAATTGGTTCCCTTCCCGGTCAACAACTTCCCAAATAGAACGATCCGCACGTTCGCTGCGTAGTTTTTTCCACCAGGCAGCTACTCGTTCGTCGTTGAACCCAGCGGTAAATCCCCCGGCGTGTAGGCCCTGGAGTTCCTCGCGGGAATACCCCAGCAAATCGCTTGCCGCCTGGTTGGCATAAGAGACCGTACCGTCAGGGCGGGTCCAAAAAATAAGGTCCTCTGCCTGGTCAATGCTGAAAGCCGCTAGTTCGCCAGAAATAGAATCCGCATTTTCAACAGCAATCAGGTCGTTCTCCTGGCGAACCATCCCGAAAAGCCTCGTAACGTGCAGGGCATTACCTGATGACTGAGCAAAAAACCGAAGGTTAATTGTTCCTTCAGAGCTAGAAAAATGAACGTGTTGGCTGATCGCTCCCGCATTACTGAGCAGGCTCTTAACGTCCGTACGTATCCGGTCCCAGTCAGCAGGAAGTATTTTTTGCTGCAACTGGTGAATAATTTCGCGTGCATCTTTACTTTCAGGAAGCTCCGCAAGTTGCCGCAAATAAGGAGAGAGGTACAAAACATCGTCGACTCGATTGTACATCCAAAAACCTACCTGCCCGTCTTCGCTTAATAATTCTAGATCCGCCTCGTCAATTCCTTCGGCGAGCAGGTTCCTGAGCGAGATCAAGGTGTAGCCATCTCCAACGCGGACCATTTCCACACTTACCGGGCGGAGTAATTCATCCCCCGTGATCAGGTCCGTATCGTAAATGAAACTACCTTCGAGATCAAGTTCTTTGAGGCGTTTTTTCCAGACGATCTGGTTGAGCTGCCCGTCTAAGCCCGACCAAAACTGGCCCTCCAGCTCCTTCGGTTCCATCTTAAACAGGCCAGCAGCAGCGGCATTGAGGGAAACGACTCTACTGCTGTCCTCAACCAAAAGCATCGGGACAGACAGTCGGCTAAACAAGCCGTGAAAATCTAAAGCAACTGCGGGGTTATCCACTAGGGAAGTTGAAGTAATGATCATGCTTGGGAACGTCGATTTAATAACTGTCCGATTTGCGGCCTGGCGTTTTTATTCTCACGTTCACAAA
>JAPKCQ010000050.1 GCA_026421165.1 Lewinella sp.
CTACAGTAGCGTTACCACCGGTCCAATTACTTCCTATCCATCCAGCATCGGGGCCGGTATTGCTTACGCGGTAGCGGTGGCCATCTTTATAGTTGTTGGAGGTGCCGATGGGGCCGCCCGTTTGGTCCAGGATCGTACCGCTAGTATTTAGCAGTTGGTAAGGATCGTTGCCGTTGCCAGAGATATTGCCGCTGGTTATGTAATTTGGGAAGTCTCCGGAGGTACCGTAGGCCGCTAGGTACTCGTCTTCGCCAGCGGGGTTAACTACGTACACGAACTCATTCTCGTACGTGCTTCCGGCAGGAAAGGTGAAAATGTTTCCAGCATCGGTCCGGCTAAGCTGGTAGCCGCTAATGTCCAGACTGCCATTTATGTACAGTTCGATCACTTTAGGGTTTCCGCCCTGGCCATTAGAGTTGACCAGGTCCCCATCAAGGATGCCGGTTAGGATGGCCTCCTGTGAGAATAAGGTGAGAGAGAGGCAAAGTGCCGCAAACGAAAGAATAAAACGCATATTATGGTGGTTGGTTAAGGTGAAGAACTTGCGTCCACAAGTAAAGTGGTTCGCGATTGGCCGCGAAACTACGAGGAAATTCGTTAGCGGTAAGGATGATCGGGTTACGAATGTGTGTAACAAATTACACCGCTTGTAGTAGGATTGCTTATTGCGATAATCGTGCTACAATCGCTCAACCCAGTCTAATATGCAGCCGTTTTCAACGGCGTTTCTTAGGGAAGAGCCGAACGAAGGGGGCTTACACCGAAAGGAATAAGTATAATAATGACACCAACTCACGACCAATGCGCTTACGTTGCTTTCCATAATGCATTACGCCAGCGTTTGCGCCTGAGAAGACCGCTTCTACTGCCGAAGCATCTTCCGTGAAAAGCGCTGACCGTTTTCCGTAATGAGTTGCCATACGTAAGTACCATTGGGTAAGCCTGCAGGCCGCAGTGGAATGCGGTTATCCTGTCCACCAAGGAGGCTTATGCTTCCGTTGCGGACTTTTCTACCAGAGATGTCGGTCACCGACCACGCAGCGGTCGCATCGGTTGGCGCATAGACCTTGATGTAACTACCGTCGTCTCGAACGGGGTTTGGGCGCGGTAGGCCAACCGCCCAGTCGCCCCGGCTACTTCCCCGCAAACGGCCGGTTTGTACGCCGGAAGTGGATATAGTTCTGTCAGTGTTTTCACGCTGTAGCCGGTAATAATAGAGTTTGTTTTTGCGGACCTTTTCGTCCCGAAAAGTATATCCGGTAACGCTGTTTTTAGCGGGTACCCGGGTGATGATCTGGAAGTTTCGGCCATCCTCACTTCGCTCCAGTCGGAAGCCTTGGGGTCGGGGCAACACATGGTCTTGCCAATCAAGATCGATGAAGTATTCGTCACCGAGGGCGGCCGGAGCATCCACGATGATGTTCAGCGGGCGGCTACAGCCGTTGGCGATGGGCAGGTAAGTGAAGCCGCTGGAAAAGAGCGTTTGCACGGTTGCTTCTGGTACTTCAAACCAGTCTATTAGTACCGACCCGTAGACGTCCCGAAAATCGTACTGGAAGGGCACTCCAGTATTCTGATCGACAGCAGTGTCAATTTCAGGGCTTTGGCCCATTACCCCTCCCTGGACGCAGTTACCGAAAAGGAAAAGGGGACCAGCGTCGCCGTGGTCTGAACCACTACTTTCGTTGGAGCGGATGCGGCGGCCAAATTCGCTGAAGGTGAGGCCCATTACCCGGCGGTCAACCCCGAGGAGTTTCAGGTCGTCCATGAAAGCCTTGATGGAGTCACTTAGTTCGGTTAAGAGATTGGCATGGTCGCCAAGCAGGCGGTTATTGCCGGTAACCTGTTCACTGTGGGTATCGAAGCCACCGAGGGTTGCGACGTAAATCTTGGTCTGCAAGCCTCCAGCGATGAGGGTGGCGATGTTCCGGAGCTGGTCCGATAGTTTGCCTTCAGTATAGTTCACCGCGAGCGTGTTTCCCGCGTTGGCAGCTTCCTGAACGACTGCTCCGTACTGGTTACTCTGACCGATCAGTTCGCGCACGTAGCTCACTTCAGTACCGTAGTTGCCGTTCGGTAGCGAGGTATTGCCGCCCGGAGCGATATAGAGGAAGTTGAAAGGATTATTGACCACCACACTCAGGTTGGAGAGGGAACCCTGACAAGTTGAGGAGACAACGTTGCCCATTGTCATCGCCAGGGGATAAGGGAATTCCTCGTTGGGGTAGCCGGCGGGGAATTCGGCGTGTTCCAACTCCAGGTAGCGCCCGAGCCATCCTTTGGTCTCCGTCTCATCGGAGGCAGAGCCGGAAGTCCAGATATCGGTACTCCGGAAATGTGAGCGGTTCTGGTTCGGGTAGCCAACGGCCTGAACTGCACCAAGTAAGCCTTCGTCGTAAAGCGACTTCATGCCGGTCATACTGCCGTGGAGGCCAGTGGTGTCGTTCAACCCGATCACGTCTGAAGCACTGAGCGCTATGTTACCACGGACCTGAGAAAGCTTGTCCAGCTGATCCAAACCGATCAGCGTGTTGAGCCCGTCGTTACCGCCGGAAAGCCTGATCAGGACCAAAACCTTATCACTATCGGGGTTGATGAACTGGCTAAAAAAACCGGCGGGGTCAGCTGCAACACCAGTTGAAAGAAGGGCAGGCAGACTTAAGGCACCGGAGGTGCGGAGGAAGTTTCTTCTGTTCATGATAGCTTAGTGTACGTGAAATTCAGCAAGCTGGAGCATTCCTTCCACCATGTGCTTAAGTCGGATTTCGACGGATACGCGAAGCGCTTCGTCGTTAGGGTTAGCGCCAAGGTCAGCGTATTCGCTCGTCCATACGAAGTCTTGAAGGCCGGGTAAGAGCAACTCCTTCAATGCGCTTAGCTGGGTGGGCTTAAGGGCTTGGGGGACGAATTCGTCTGCCATTTCCGCGATCAGGTCGTTGGGGTCTCCGGGGTTGTCGTAGCGGCTGATGGTGGTTAGCCAGTCGAAGGGGTGGCGGGCACCGTCCCAGTACCAGCCGTTACGGCTAAGGGCTCGATTCTGAACATCGGTACGGGTTTGCAGCGTAGCAGTGTTGAGCCAGAGGCGGTGGAAGCCGGGTCCCTGATAATAGGCGGACCAGCCGGAAACACTGGGCGGTCTGCGTAGCTCGAGGCCCATATCACGGGCAGCGAGGTAAGCGCGGCGGGCGGCCTGGTAGTCGTCACGAACGCTTCCCTGGTTGAGGTAATCCGTAGGCCGGTAAATGCTGTGCGCTACATCGATGGGAGACTTGATGATGTCGCCAATGACGCTCGCTTCGTAGAAGTGTTCACTCCGGAGGAGAAGCTTTAGGGCCGGGGCAATCACGTAGTCCGCACCGCGCAGGGCCTGGGCCATCGGCTCGATGATGTCGCTTTCTACGGCATCATTGATTTTGTAGTAAACGAAGTAGCGGTAGAGTTTACGGCAGATAAAACGGGAGACTTCGTCTTGCTGAAAGATCAGGTCGACGACGTCTTGGTATTCATTCTCGCCGTTGTTTTCGATTATTGCATTGTTGAAGCGGTGGCTTAGCTGCTTTTCCGTCGTGTCGTGGCGGTTGGTGGTGTAGTAACTCTCCGGCCCAAGCCCGGCCACCTGAGTGTTCAGCCCCCGGACCCGCCAGCCGGTAAAGGCGCGGGCTAGCTCGGTTACATCCTGCTCGGTGTAGTTGGTGTAGTCGCCGTCGCCTATCTGCTGCCCCTTACCAATGGTGAATAATTCCAGGATTTCCCGTGCGAAGTTTTCATTGGGGTTCACCCGCGTATTGCTGTTTCCGTTTAGGAAAACGAGCATGGAAGGGTTTACAGCCATCTGCTTTACTAACTCTCTGAAATCACCGGTAGCGAACGCTCTGTATTTTGTGATAAACTGGTAGATGGCGCGCGCGTCTCCGGGGCCGTCGATGCCAAAGTGGTTGTGCCAGAAGAAGCACATTTTTTCCCGGATGGTGAGCTGGTCGGTTGCCAGCGAGGCCATCCACCAGCCGTCCAGACTACGGCGGCGGGCGCTGGCATCATCGTTAGAATTGGTTTCGCTTACGGGTAGGTCTACCCAAGTGTTGCCTATGCCCGCATCCGGATTGTCTTCGTAGTCGTAGTAAACAGGTAGATCGGGCAGCGCAACGTTCGCAAAGAGCTTATTGATTGCTCCATCTAAGCCGAGGCTTAGAGCCTGGTCAATTTCTGCCTTCAGGGGCGCGAAGGTGGCGCGGCGCAGCAGGTGCCCGGCTTGTAGGCGGGTCCAGGGGCCGGTGTACGGAGCGATGGAAGTGACGACTGCTGGGGCGGGTAAAGTAGAGATTAACATAAAAGCGCCGTTTGAGGAGGTGGAGAACGAAGGAATATGCTTTTAAAACAGGAGTGTGTGTTACTACTTTGTTTAAGTATGACGCCCCTCACACTGAAAAGTAAAAGCCTGTGGGGCTTAAATTTAGATTCAAATATACGGTTTGTGGTGTCGTAACGTGCTTTGGTATCCGGTGATGAGATAGGAATATTGCCCACCCGTGAGCATCAATTTTTCGCTTTGCGGCTTCTTCAAGGTGGCGCGGACGCGGGTGCACAGATGGTTTTTTGTACGGATTGGCAGGAATTTCGTGGTTAAGGACCGTCAATTTAGTAACTATTTTAAGTCAGTACACCCGTTTTTAAACGCTTACACACGCATATAAACGCAAGTAGATGTATAAAAGACGACTAAGCCTGAAGGCGCTTCGCACCTTACCGGTAGAAATAATTCACCTGCCATGCCTCACGTTCACAATCAGATCCAGCTAACCGGCCGTGCCGGTCATCCGCCTGAGCTTTTTACCATGACCGACGGTACCATGATGGCCCGTCTGCGTCTTTACCAGTCCGTCACGAACCATTGCGGAGAACGCTCTTCAATGGCTTTTTCTCTGGTGGCCTGGGGTAGCTTGGCGGAGGCGCTGCACCGTAGCGTTCGTCGTGGCGACAACCTTTTCATCCTCGGCAAGCTGCGCATCCGGACCTGGAAACAGGAAGGGGTAAACCACCTGCGCCCAGAAATTCATCTCGATAGTTATCACCTGCTGCAGCGACCTTCAACGCGGGGTAATGTGGAGGAAGAGGTCGGTGAAATAATTACCGACGCCACTCAAAACGAAAATTAACTAACCCGTACGGGCTGCCTTCGGGAGGGCACCCGTATCACTAAATATTACTATTTTGAACGAAATAACTCTAATCGGCCAGCTAGCTTTTCCACCCACTTACCACTGCACTCACGAGGGCCTTGACCTTACCCGCTTTGAACTACGCACTGTAAGGGGAGAACGGCAGGAGGCTCACCATTGCACCGCTTGGGGGGCCGCCGCGCTGGACCTTCACGAACACCTTCACTCCGGAGATCGCCTTCTTATCCGCGGCGAGCTCCGCTACCGCCGGCGTACGAACCGGCTGGGGGGCACGCTGCGCGTGCCGGAGATTTATGTACGGGGATACTCCTACCTCGGTAGGGTGGGGGACACGGAAATAATCTAAGGAACGTTAATGCAGTAACTGTCCGACTTCGTTACGCTGCTCTTGCGGTACTGCCTTTAACCAGTAGAACGCTTGTGTAGCTAAGGCTACGCAAGCGTTCTACTAGCCCGGTCAACATCACGATGACTATGCTTTAACTAGAGTAGTTACTGGATCGATGTCCTTAAGAGGGTTCCTTTTCACACGCACCAAATACATTCGTAACTATCCAAATAATCTAGGACTTCGTTCGAGGCTACCGCCTTTCTCTGCGTCCCGGAATATACTATAGTCGGACGTTATTTTGTACTACCAACAGCAGCAGTGAGGTACTCCCGATTTAACCGCGCAATGTGCTCAACCGATATTCCCTTAGGGCATTCGGCCTCACAGGCTGTGATGTTAGAGCAACGGCCAAAACCTTCAGCATCGTGCTGCTCTACCATGCGAAGTGCGCGCTGAGCAGCTTCCACTTCTCCTTGGGGCATGTGTGCCAGGTGGCTCACTTTGGCCGAGGTGAACAGCATAGCTGAGGCATTAGGACAAGCTGCTACGCAGGCACCGCAACCGATGCAGGTCGCTGCGTCCATAGCTTCGTTAGCAAGGTCTTTTTCGATGGGAACTGAGTTACCATCTTGCGCCTGGCCTGTGTTGACGGAGATGTAGCCTCCTGCCTGGATTATGCGGTCAAAAGCGTCGCGGTTAACCACGAGGTCTTTAACGATAGGGAAAGCTGAGGAGCGCCAAGGCTCGATGGTGATCGTATCACCATCGTTAAAGTGGCGCATGTGCAGCTGGCAGGTGGTTGTACCTTGCTGAGGACCGTGCGGGTAGCCGTTGATAACAAGGCTACAGGTTCCGCAGATGCCTTCGCGGCAGTCGTGCTCAAAGGCAACGGGCTCCTTTTTTTCGTGAATGATTTTTTCGTTAAGTATGTCCAGCATTTCCAGAAAGGACATGTGGGAAGTAACGCCATCGACGGTATGCGTATCAAAACGACCTTTAGCGTCTGCATTCTTCTGCCGCCAGATTTTAAGGGTTAGCTTCATGTTATCAGCGCTCATAGTAATAGTCTTTTAGTTCGTTAGAAGTTAGTCAGTTAGAAACTTAGTCAGTTAATTCGTTAATCGGTTAGCACCAACGAACCAACAGTCTAAAAGACTACTTATAAGAGCGGGTTTTAAGTTCTACGTTTTCGAATACGAGTTCTTCCTTATGCAGGATCGGTTCGTTATCGTCCCATTCCCAGGCAGAAACGTAGGTGTATTCATCGTCGCGGCGAAGTGCCTCGCCGTCTTCCGTTTGGTACTCTTCGCGGAAGTGGCCACCACAACTTTCATCACGGTCTAGCGCATCAACCATCATAAGCTCTCCGAGCTCCATGAAGTCGGCGACGCGAAGTGCTTTTTCCAGTTCCGGGTTGTACTCGTCGGCACTACCAGGAACGAAAACATCGCGGTAGAATTCTTCCCGTAGTTCGCGGATAATCTTCCGGCCTTTGTTTAGGCCTTCGGCACTGCGGGACATGCCACAGTACTCCCAAACGGTGAGCCCGAGGCGGCGGTGGAAGCTCTCCACCGACTGGTTGCCCTGGATGGCCATTATTTTGGTTACACGGTCAGCAACGGCCTTTTCGGCGTCCATGAACTCTTTACCATTAGGATCGATCATCGGCGTACGAATCTCATCCGCCAGGAAGGTTCCTATAGTATAGGGAAGTACGAAGTAACCATCGGCTAGGCCCTGCATCAGTGCCGATGCGCCGAGACGGTTGGCACCGTGGTCGCTGAAGTTGGCTTCGCCGGTGGCAAAGAGTCCGGGAACGTTCGTTTGCAGGTTGTAATCCACCCATAGACCACCCATTGTGTAGTGAACAGCGGGGTAGATCTTCATCGGCATTACGTAAGGGTTCTCGCCGGTGATCTTCTCGTACATCTCGAAGAGGTTACCGTATTTCTCGGCAACGACCGCCGTACCTAATTCTTTAATGCGGGCTGCAGATGCCTTGTGCTCATTGAGGGTAGTCGCTTGACTCTGGCCGTAGCGCTGGATGGCTTCGGCGAAGTCAAGGTAAACGGCCAGACCGGTAGGGCTGACGCCCAGGCCTTCGTCACAAGCCGTCTTCGCAGCGCGACTGGCGACGTCGCGGGGAACGAGGTTACCGAAAGCCGGGTAGCGGCGTTCGAGGTAGTAATCCCGATCACTTTCAGCGACGTCCAGGCCAGTCTTTTTGCCTTCGCGAATGGCGATGGCATCTTCTGTCTTTTTGGGTACCCAAACGCGCCCGTCGTTGCGCAGCGACTCAGACATTAGCGTGAGCTTAGACTGGTACTCGCCCGAAACGGGAATACAGGTTGGGTGGATCTGCGTGAAACAAGGGTTGGCCATGTAAGCCCCCTTCTTAACGGCGCGCCAGGCAGCCGATGCATTGGAGTTCATGGCGTTGGTACTCAGATAGAATACGTTGCCGTAACCACCCGTACCTAGTACAACGGCGTGGGCAGCGTGGCGTTCCAGTTCGCCGGTCAGTAGGTTCCGAGCGATGATGCCACGGGCTTTTCCGTCTACTTTCACTACGTCCACCATCTCGTGGCGGTTGTACATAGTTACGTTACCAAGGCTTACCTGGCGGCTGAGGCTTTGGTAGGCACCGAGCAAGAGCTGCTGTCCGGTTTGGCCACGGGCGTAGAACGTCCGGCTTACCTGTACGCCACCGAAGGAGCGGTTAGCAAGCAAACCACCATATTCACGGGCAAAGGGAACACCCTGCGCTACGGCTTGGTCGATGATATTAACGGATACCTCGGCCAGGCGGTGAACGTTGGCTTCGCGGCTGCGGTAATCGCCACCTTTGATGGTATCGTAGAAGAGACGGTAAATCGAGTCACCGTCGTTCTGGTAATTCTTTGCGGCGTTGATCCCGCCCTGTGCAGCGATGGAGTGTGCGCGGCGCGGGCTATCGTGGAAGGTAAATACCTTAACCTTGTAGCCTAGTTCACCGAGCGTTGCGGCGGCGGCACCGCCAGCAAGGCCTGTACCGACAATGATCACTTCAAGGCGGCGCTTATTATTGGGCGCCACCAGCGGCATCGAAGACCGGTATTTGGTCCACTTTTCGCCGAGTTCTCCGGGCGGTACGTTGGATTGTAATGGCATGATTTTGCTTTTAAATTGAAGTGATAGTTTACTGTTGCGCGAGGTACATCCAAATCGGGATGATCGCAAAACCTAGTGGAACCAAAACGCTATAGGTTCGACCTACGAACTTGACGAGCGGCGTCCATTTCGGATGGCTTAGGCCCAGGGTCTGGAAGGCAGACTCGAAACCGTGTAATAAATGAAAGGCGATTGCGACCATGCTAAAAACATAGCCGATAACAAATAGAGGGTTGGCAAAGGCACCGATAACCAGCGTATAAAGGTCTTTAACTGCACCGTCACTGTCGGGGTAAGTCACCATTTCAGTGTAGCCTAATTTCATCTGTAACCAGAACTGAGCCATATGCAACAGAATGAAAATAAGAATAATACTGCCCAGCGAGCCCATGCGAATCGAAGCCTTGCTGGCTCCAGCGACCCGGTTAACCTTAACGGCATAGGCCTGGTTACCACGTGCTGAACGGTTCTTTCGCCAAAGTGCAATGCCTTGGATAGCGTGGATCAAAATGAAAGCGTACAGTCCATAACTAGTAAACATGATTACCGGATTGTGGGTCATGAAGTACGCATATTCGTTAAAGGCTTGGCCTCCGTCGCCCGCAAGCAATTGAAGATTGCCAATCAGGTGAACGGCCAGAAAGGAAATCAGAAAAAGCCCCGTAAGGGCCATCACTACCTTTTTACCAATACTAGAAGTTAAAAAATGACCTAACCAAGTGTTCATATCAATAAGTTTTTACTAATCGTGGCAAACTTAACAGTAAAAGCGCAGACTAGCTAAAGGGTTTGGCCGTGAAAGTAATCGTGGCCTTGTTTAGATTTTGTCTACTTAACTTGAACCGTGCTTTACTCCAGATTTCTAAAATATAATTTGGTTTACCTGAACGATGGGCTTCATTTCGAGCCCTCTTGCTCCAGGTGAGTAGGAAAAGGGAGCGGACGCAAATACTGACGAGATTATAAAGTTGAACCTTCGGGCGAAGGGTGAAAAGTACGATCTCCGCACTTCTTTGATGGAATACGGATTACCGAGTAATGAAGTTCACCGAACAGATACTTATGGAAATGAAGTGAGGCTCTAGCCATTGGTACTCGGGGTGTCCGGTTTGGTGAGCCATTTAATAGTCACAAAGTTCGTTAGACCTGTGATGTTGAACGGTGAAGGCTTGCATGATGTCGTATTCGATGCTCTATCTGAACTAGATAACTGGTTCTTTCTGACCATAAAAGACAAAATGACTGTACTTCGGTACGTCGAAGGAACTAGGAACTGCGCCACTTTTCACGACAAGTAGGGTGGCGTGCTGTTGACTTCTCGCAACTTGGTCCATTACGAACGTCTGATTAATTTTTCGTTTTTCTTTCGGATTCATTAAGGAGCGTCGATTTAATAACTGTCCGATTTGCGGCCTGACGTTTTTGTTCCTACGTTCTCAAAAAAACCTTTGCGTAGCCTTAGCTACGGAAATGATCATTTGATAAACGAGAGGAAGGTGGAGAAGAACCAGTTACTATCAACTTTGATCAGTGCGTCGAGTGCTTTATCAGCCTTGTTACTGTACAACTTTAAGTCTGATATAACGCTACGAAAGCCTTCGGCTTCGTCGTTGTCACCTCCCACTTCGGTGAGTTCGTCCAGCAAGCGTAGCATCGGCTCTAGTTCTCGTTTCCTGCGGGCAATTATAATGCTCTTCACTACTTTGGACATTTCTTTCTCTGCGACGAAAAATTCTTTTCGCTCACCGGGAATAAGCTTTTTGTGGACTAGAGTCCACTCTACCAGCATTCGCATATTAGTGTTCACATTGCCACGGCTTATTTGGAGTTGCTTCATCACATCGTCCGAACTGAGCGGTACGGTGGATACTAGCAAAAGCGCATGGATTTGAGCCATAGTACGGGTAATGCCCCAGCTGCTGCCGAGTGCGCCCCAGGCTTCAATGAATCGTTCTTTACCTTCTTTTAATTGCATAGCTTTCAGTAAAGACTGAAAGTAGGGATAGGGTTTAGCCTTTCGGGGTGAAAGTTATTTTTCTCAAGAAATTGCTCAGAGTGACACTCATTTTACGTTGTGTAAAATACCTGATCTTATCAAATTCTACGTTACGATAAAGCGGCTTAATCTCCATTTAATAGCCAACGCTGAAGAGGTCGATGGTCCACACCAATCCTCTGGCTTCTACCGGAGGCAAGTCAAGTACTTCCGTTTCGGGGGGTTGACTGTACATTGTTGCAAATGGCTGACCACCAAGTACTGTTTTACGGAAGGAAGGCTTGTGTAGTAAGTCATTCTTGAATAGTGTATTTGTTACTTTTAACTTGTGGCTGGCCCATACCAACGGGTTTTGCTCCAAAAAAGCATCATAATAACGAAGCACCCCGGCCAACAATTGCTGACCGGGGTGCTTCCCGTTACGTGGCTGGAATAAACGCTCCAACGCACTAAAAGTCTAATGGACTGGCTATTACATCATGCCGCCCATGCCGCCGGGCATGCCGCCACCGTGGCCGTGGCCGCCTGTGCCTGCGTCAGACTCAAGCTTGTCGTTGATCACACATTCGGTGGTCAGGACCATACCTGAGATAGAAGCAGCATTCTCGAGGGCTATGCGGGTAACCTTGGTCGGGTCAATTACGCCAGCCTTCTTGAGGTCTTCGTACACATTGGTACGGGCATTATAGCCGAAGTTGTGACCTTTACCGTTCACGACCTTATCGAGAACGATGGAGCCTTCGACGCCAGCGTTGTCGGAGATGGTCCGCAGTGGAGCCTCCAGAGCTTTGCGGACGATTTGAATACCGATCGTCTGGTCTTCGTTTTCGCCCTTAATACCTTCTAGTGCAGCGATAGCACGCACCAGAGCGACACCACCACCGGCTACGATACCTTCCTCAACGGCGGCACGGGTAGCGTGGAGGGCGTCGTCAACGCGGTCCTTCTTCTCTTTCATTTCCACTTCGGTGGCAGCACCGACGTAGAGTACGGCAACACCGCCGGCCAGCTTGGCTAGGCGCTCCTGCAGCTTCTCGCGGTCGTAGTCGCTCGTAGTGGTTTCGATCTGCTGCTTGATCTGACCGATGCGGCCTTTGATCGTTTCTTCAGTACCTGCACCGTTTACGATGGTGGTATTGTCTTTGTCAACGGTGATCTTCTCGGCGGTACCGAGGAGGTCCATCGTGGTCTGATCTAGCTTATAGCCTTTCTCTTCGCTGATGACGGTACCACCGGTCAGGATGGCGATGTCTTCAAGCATAGCTTTGCGGCGATCACCGAAGCCTGGAGCCTTTACGGCCACAACTTTCAGCTGTGCACGCAGGCGGTTTACTACCAATACGCCGAGAGCTTGGCTCTCAATGTCTTCGGCAATGATCAGCAGCGGACGACCGCTCTGGATGACTTGCTCAAGTATGGGAAGAATGTCCTGCATGTTGCTGATCTTCTTGTCGTGGATCAGGATGTAGGGGTTCTCGTATTCAGTAACCATGCTTTCGGCATCAGTTACGAAGTAGGGGCTGAGGTAACCGCGGTCGAACTGCATACCCATCACTTCCTCCATGTAAGTATCGGTGCCTTTGGCTTCCTCAACGGTGATAACACCGTCTTTAGAAACGCGCTTCATCGCGTCGGCGATCAGGGCTCCAATCTCATTATCGTTGTTGGCAGAAATAGCCGCGACCTGTTCGATCTTGCTGAAGTCGTTACCGACTACTTCGCTCTGGCTTTTCAAGTGCTCGATGACCAGCTTCGTGGCTCTGTCGATGCCACGCTTCAGGTCCATAGGATTGGCACCTGCGGTTACGTTCTTCAAACCGGCCTTGATCATGGCCTGGGCTAGAACGGTAGCGGTGGTGGTACCGTCACCAGCGAGGTCGGCGGTCTTAGAGGCCACTTCCTTCACCATCTGGGCACCCATGTTGGCGACCGGATCTTCGAGTTCAATTTCTTTGGCAACGGTTACACCGTCCTTCGTGATCTGTGGAGCACCGAAGGATTTCTGGATAACTACGTTGCGGCCTTTGGGGCCGAGGGTTACTTTCACCGCGTTGGCGAGAGCGTCTACACCGGCGTGGAGTTTTTCCCGCGCGATTCTGTCGAAGCTAATTTCCTTAGCCATAGTTGTTTTAATTTTAGTTGTTAGATAGTAGGAGTGAGCTGTTGAGTTGGCGAGTCACTGCGTGGCTGCCGCTGTTTCTACTCACTTGCGCTACGCTTGTTCGCCAAGGTGAGCGAGGGTAGCGTTGCGAACAGTAGCCACTCAGTGACGCACAAATTCATCAACTCAGTAACTAGATTACGACTAGGATGTCGTCTTCCCGCATGATAAGGTAGTCGTTACCGTCGATGGTAACTTCCTGGCCGGCATACTTACCGTAGAGGACGGTGTCGCCTACGGTAACTGTCATTGGCTCGTCCTTTTTACCGGGACCTACGGCGATTACTTCGCCGCGCTGGGGCTTCTCCTTGGCGGTGTCGGGGATGATGATACCACCGCTGGTCTTTTCTTCTGCGGGGGCGGATTTGATGACGACGCGGTCATTAGTCGGCTTCATATGATGGATATTTAAGTTTTTGTAATTCGACTCGAGGTGGCCTTTACGGTGCAAAGACCTAACGGAAGTAGGCTATCGCTAGTTTCCGGGATAGGTAGTTGCGAAGGTCGTGCCATTAAATTCGGACTGACATTATGTCGGCGTGCCATTAAGAGCGTGCAATTTTGGCGCGGACGCTGGTGCAAGGAGAGGTTTTAAGGATGTTGTACCTTCACCGTCCTCAAAACCTCTCTCCGCACCAGCGTCCGCGCCCAAAATTACTGTATGACCTACGACGCCCTCATCACCGGAGCCGGAGCCGTTGGCTTAGCCACCGCCCTCAAGCTCCAGGAGCGCCGCCCCGATTGGTCCGTAATTGTTGTGGACAAGGCAGACCGGGTAGCCGCCCACCAAACCGGCCACAACTCCGGCGTCATCCACTCCGGCGTCTACTACCCACCCGGCGGAACCCGGGCCCGGCTCTGCGTAAAGGGCTATCACGAGCTACTACGCTTCTGCGAAGAAGAAAATATACCCTACCAACTCACCGGCAAATTCATCGTCGCCACCAAAGAAGCCGAACTACCTGGCTTAAAGAAAATCCACAAACGAGGAATCGCCAACGGCCTAACCGATTTACGATGGATGACCGGCGACGAGATGCGCGAACAAAGCCCCCACACCGGAGGCATCGCCGCACTCTGGGTTCCCCAGGCGGGCATCATCTGCTACACCGCCGTCAGCGAAGCCTACCGGGCCCGCATCGAAGACCGGGGTGGGGTAGTGCAGCTCAATACCGAAGTAACCGGCTGTCAACGCGAAAACGATGCATATGTAATAAGGACTTCGGCCGGGGAGCTTCGTGCCCGCCATTTAATCAATTGCGGAGGTCTCCAATCCGACCTGCTCACAAAGATGACCGGCCACCAACCTGAGGTCCAGATCCTGCCTTTCAGAGGCGAGTATTACGAGCTCGGCCCGGAAGCTGCCAAGAAGGTGAAACACCTCATCTATCCAGTACCCGACCCTGCCTTCCCTTTCCTCGGCGTCCACCTCACACCAATGATCGACGGTAGGGTAGAGGCCGGCCCCAACGCCGTACTCGCCTTCGCCCGCGAAGGCTATAACAACAAAACAGTGAACCTTCGCGAACTGGCCGAGACCATCAAATACTCCGGCTTCCAGGCCCTGGCCCGTAAATACTGGCGCAAGGGCGCAAAAGAATTGCACCGCAGTTTCAGTAAACAAGCCTTCCGCGATAGCCTGCTTCCCCTAATGCCCGACCTCCAACTCTCAGACCTGCGGACGGGCGGCGCGGGCGTTCGGGCTATGGCCGTCGGCCCATCCGGGGAAATGGTGGATGACTTCCTGTTCTACAAAGGGGAGCGGTTGGTCAATGTGGCTAATGCGCCGAGCCCTGCCGCTACGGCTGGTTTGGCTATTGGGGAGGCCGTCGTGAGTGAGTTGTTGAGGGAGTGAGTCACTGAGTTGCCATGGAGCTCCTCACAAAAGTGTACAGTAGCTTCGACTCAGGTAGCGCCTTACCTGAGCTATAAAGCTTTCACTTAAGTTTTCTTGAGCTATTAGAAAATCTTCTCCAGCCAAGAAATTATACTTATCTTTGCGACTTCAAACGACAAAACCGGTCGCCCCATTACAGGGAGTAAGCCGGTACTTAACTAACCAAGATAATTTGTCATTATGCCAGTACGTCTTCGTCTTCAGCGCCACGGTCGGCGCAAACGCCCATTCTACCACATCGTAGCCGCTGACGCGCGCGCTCCCCGCGATGGTAAGTTCATCGAGAAACTCGGTACTTACAACCCAATGACCGTTCCTGCCACCATCGAGTTGGACCATATGGCCGCTTACCGGTGGATCATGAAAGGTGCACAGCCTTCTGATACCGTTCGTGCCATCCTCCGCTTCAAAGGGGTAATGTACTTCAAGCACCTCATGCGCGGCGTCGAGAAAGGTGCCCTTTCGCAGGAAGAGGCGTCTAAGAAGTTCGAAGAATGGATTGCAGCCAAGGAAGGTGGAGCTACCGCTCGCCGTGAAACCGAAGCTCAAAAAACCGCTAAGTTCCACAAAGACTTGTCCGGTAAGGTCCCTGTAATCAAAGTTCCTGAGCCTGAACCCGTAGTTGTTGCTGCTGCTCCGGCCGCAGCCGAAGCTGAAGCTCCGGCTGAGCCTTCCGCCACCTCTGAGCTTGACGCCGCCATGGCCGAAGCTAAAGGTACTACCGAAGCTCCAGCCACGGATAAGGAAGCCTAGTCTTCTGACTAAAACGACATAACGATAAAAGCCCCGCTTGCCTTCTGGTAAGTGGGGCTTCTTACTTTTATGCCATTATGCAAAACACCTACTGCACTCTGATGCCTACCCTTGCGGCTGACCACGTCCACCGCAAGTACCACGATTACGCGTATGGCTTTCCTATCGAAGACGACAACGAACTGTTCGGGCGGCTCATCCTTGAAATCAACCAGGCCGGACTGAGTTGGCTGACCATCCTAAATAAGCAAGACAATTTCCGGGAAGCTTATGCGGGCTACGACATTAACACCATTGCCCACTTTACGGAAGAAGACCGGGCGCGTTTGTTATCCGATGCGGGCATCATCCGAAATAAGCTCAAGGTGAACGCCGCCATCCATAATGCCAACGTGATTCTCGGCCTGCAGGCGGGGTTCGGCAGCTTTAAAGCATGGTTGGATCACAATCACCCACTGACAAAAGACGAATGGGTGAAGCTCTTCAAGAAGACCTTCAAGTTTACCGGAGGGGAGATCACCAACGAGTTTTTGATGAGCTCGGGGTATTTGCCTGGGGCGCATGATATGGGGTGCCCGGTTTACGCAAAAGTGGTTGCTTCGCAACCCAAGTGGATCTAAGGGAGAGGGACACAGCTCCTCGCCCGTTTAACGGACAAAAGGCGTACGTAGCTCAAATCGTAGCAACCGGCCCTGCCAAGGAGCGACAAAGGGATGAAAACTGCCGAGGTTGAAGTACATACCACCGGGTAACTTGGGCCGCCAATCCAGGCTTGTGGTAAATCCACTGCGTAAACCGGCGGCATCTGTGCGCAGCGCAAACCCTCCACGGATTTGAAGGGATTCGGGTAGTTCTGGAACGAGGTATCGCTGCGTTAACCCGAACATTATTTCAGATTGGGCTTTTACGGTGGCTCCTTCATGCACGTGTTGAAAATTTCCCGTGAGTTGGGTTGAGCCAGTCCCTAAGGGAGCAACAAAGTATAAAGAACTGCCGGGGCTGAAAACCGGACCACCGGCTACAGGGCTTTCCATGGAGTTTGGCGGGAGGGCGCGACCGAGCACAATACCAATTTCTCCACCACCACCACCGCGCAGACAGGGGGGGATGTCTACCATGAGCCTAGGGGATGGGCAAGACCCATCAATTAGAACAAAGGAATGATTTCCGGTGGTCAGCGAGGTGATGGTGATGGTGTCTGATGAGCCTTCGGAAGTACTGGATTGGTCTACCCGGATGCTGTACGGGCGTCCAATATCTTCATTGACGACGAACGTGGCGGTACCCGTGTTACCGTCGCACGTTTCAGTAGTGCTGACTAGCCGCAATTCCGGAATAGGCACTACCGGCTCTAACGTAAAGCTGATATTACTCTGGCATACTTCTGGAGCACGAAGGTAGGAGGCCAAGAGTATGTAATTGCCCGGATTTAGGAAAGAGTCAAGATTTGTAAATTCATATTCTCCACGACCAAGGACAATAGGTTCAAAGTCAACGTTTACTCCCCTAATCTCAACTAGGAACGAATCAATAAAAGGGAGAAGACCTAGCCGGAAATTGAGGGTCGCATCGCCACAATTCCTTGAGAAAACATCAGATATTACGTCACCACTTCCCGCAGGCACCCGCCCTTCGAATACTTCACTACAAGCATTTTGCTCGTCAGTAACGGTGACGGTATAAGTGCCGGATGTCAGACTATCAATTACGGCAGTGGTAGAACCGTCAGACCAAAGATAGCTCAGCCCCGTTGGTTCGTCTATCTGAAGCGACAATCGCCCGGTATTTCCCTCGCAGATGTCATCCTGGTACCGCATTCGGTACCGATGCCCGCAAGGACTCTGGCTAACCCGCAAAGTAAGCGTTGACGTAGAGCTGTTACCACAAGCATCCCGGATGGTGTATTCGTAATTATAAATGCCACCGTAACCCTGGATGTCGAAGGTGACTCCGATGGAGCCATCTTGGCTAAAATCTAGCTGGCCAGCCGGGACTTCGTCAATTCGGGTGACGGAAGTCAGCCGCAGACTAGGGCCAATGTCGTTGTCCAGTACATTGGCGCGGAGGGTAGTCGTGGCCTGAAAATCAAAAGTGTCAGGCTGCGCAGTAGTGGTTACGTCGTTATCAATCAGGACTAGAACCGTACTTCGGCCAGCCAGCCCGTTTTCATTCTCTACGGTAATGACCACCGTCTCGCTGTTCACCCCAACGGGAAGGGTGAAACGCAGGGTACTGTCGTTTAAAATCAGTACCCGGTCTAGGCTTGCCTCCGCAAAAAAGGTGATTCTCAGCCCCTGACCGCGATCGTTTCTTAAGGGGAAGACGTCAACAATCTCCTGTGCGCAAGAGAAGCGGAAAGTGTCGTTATTCACTTCTGGTGGGTCTAGCGTCTGACGGCCAGGGCCTGTGGCGCCAACCGCTAATCCACCCATGAGACCAACCCCGCCCACAATTGGAATCCAGGGAGCAACCTTGCGATGCTCTTTGCGCAAGACTTCTTCCGCAATCGGAGCGGGCTTAAAGTCGTGAGAGAGAATGGAAATGTCCTGCCAGAAATCACTTTGTGCGTTCAGGGGTAACCCGCTGAACACCAATACGAACAGATAGAGAACCATGTTTTTCATCGTCAGGGGCTTAAAGGGTGGAGGCGTTGGTACAGACGGCTGTAAAAGCGGCCCATAGTTGGTTGATGCCCACTTCTAACGCATCGTTTTTTTCAGGCGAGGACGCAGGTACAAGCTTGCGGATTTTAAGCGCAAAGTCTTCCCTGCCGTAGGCTACCCCCGTAAGTTTGGCCAGGGTAAGCCAGTAAGCATGCTGGACGACGGATGAATATTCTTTTTCGGGGTCTGGGCTGAATGGAGTCAGTAGCT
The DNA here is from genome assembly GCA_026421165.1 of Lewinella sp. GTDB lineage: Bacteria > Bacteroidota > Bacteroidia > Chitinophagales > Saprospiraceae > Neolewinella. The sequence continues at coordinate 18,339 of JAPKCQ010000050.1, forward strand.
CTCCCCGCTTCTGTAGCTCGGCAGCGCTCTTCTCCAACAGCTCTACGTAAGCTACCAGGAGTGCTGCGGTTTCGACGGGCTGGCGGTCAGGAGCGACCGTGCCTAACAGCGAAGTTGAAGTGCCGGGCCAGTTTGCACTTGGAATGCCGGATGAAATGAGGTCAAAGGTGATGGCCCGGGGAACCTTGCCCGTTGCCCAGGAAGAGCGTTGGTTGGCTGGCAACAGAGCGTAGGCCGCCGGGTTTTTCTCCCCGTCAGTGACGATTAGGACCCATTCATCGAAGGGCCTAAGCCGTTTGCCGGCCCGGGCAGGTGGTTTACTCACATCGGCGCAATAGCCGTAAAGTTTTACTTCGGCTAAGGCATCACCGGCCAGAAAAAACTCCGTCTCGATCCGCGCGACGTAGCTCTGGTAGACCAGGTCCGAGGGGATGTAGTAAGTAGCGGCCGCTATGACTACCGGGGAACTGCTGGCGTTCTTTACCCGTAACGTAGCCACGTGGCCGGTCGTATTACCCGTGCCTCCCGCCCAGCGAATCTCGACGAGGGAACTACCCAGGGTACCCGCAGCCAGGAGGAAGGGGAGAAGTAGTATGCTTAGTAATAGCAATAAAGGACGCATCACTCATGGAGTTTTATAAATAACCTTTACCTCTGCTTAACCTCCCAATTAACGGATAAGAATAGGGGAACCATTCTTTTGACAACCAGCACGAAGTTGGGAAATGTTCGTTACCTG
>JAPKCQ010000318.1 GCA_026421165.1 Lewinella sp.
CCTATTTCCCGAAAGCTCATGATGACGAAGTCGCGCACTTTGGTGGTAATGCCGGTAGCGAGAACGAAATCTTCCGGCTCATCCTGCTGCAGCATCCGCCACATTCCTTCGACGTAGTCTTTGGCGTGCCCCCAATCGCGCTTGGCGTCGAGGTTACCAAGGTAGATCATGTCTTGCAGGCCGAGGCTGATCTTCGCCACGGCGCGGGTGATCTTGCGGGTTACGAAGGTTTCGCCGCGTAGCGGTGACTCGTGGTTGAACAAGATACCGTTGCAGGCGTACATGCCGTAGGCTTCCCGGTAGTTGACGGTAATCCAGTAAGCGTACATCTTCGCTACTGCGTAAGGGGAGCGGGGGTAAAATGGGGTTGTCTCCGATTGAGGGACTTCCTGCACCAGGCCGTAGAGTTCCGATGTGGAGGCTTGGTAGAAGCGGGTCTTCTTGGTTAGGCCTAACAAGCGAATCGCTTCGAGGAGTCGGGTGGTACCGATGCCGTCGGCGTCGGCGGTGTACTCCGGCATATCGAAGCTCACCTTCACGTGGCTCATCGCGCCGAGGTTGTAGATTTCGTCGGGCTGTACCTCCTTTACGATGCGTACCAGGTTGGTTGAGTCGGTCAAGTCTCCGTAGTGGAGAACGAAATTGCAGTTGTCTATGTGAGGGTCCTGGTAGAGGTGGTCAATGCGGGACGTATTGAACGAAGATGCACGGCGCTTTATACCGTGTACTTCGTACCCCTTTTCGAGCAGGAGTTCGGAGAGGTAGGCTCCGTCTTGTCCGGTGATACCAGTAATGAGTGCGCGCTTGGGCGTGGTCTTTAATTTTAGGCGGAGGTAGGAGTATTTGTTCCTCTTTAGGAAAGTTTAGCTTCATGCATTTTCCTAAAAGGATTGCCAGCACTTTTGCTCACACAGGTCATTCTTCAAAACCAGGATTACAGAATGCTGGTATAAAAGCTTATTGGAAGCCGGAGCAGGATTAGCTATACAAATTGAGCATAGTACCTGGAAATTACCTCCTAAACTATTCGGCGACTCACACACTTTCGCGATACAAGCGGACAACATCAGCCTCATCAAACTTTCGTTCCGCCAGTAACCTGCTTTCAATTGACATTTCTACAAGTTCTTCAGCCGACATATCCGCAAGGCGGATAATGGCCTCGGTAAGTTCTTTCCCATTTTTCGGACTGACCAAGATGCCATTCTTACCATCTTCTACCGTTTCCCGGCACCCGATACTATCTGTTGTAATGATTGGCTTTCCGGCAGCAAGGCCTTCCAGTAGTACCCGCGGAACGCCCTCCCGGTAGTAGGAAGGCAACACCAATACGTCCGCGCCCCGGATCTCTTCTTCCATCCGATCGGTGTGCCCCATATAGGTTATCAGCCCGCTGTCGGCGTAACTCTTTATTTCTTCTTCGTTGAGACTGGAAGGGTTTTTAGCGATCATGCCAATAACCTTAAAGCTCACGTCGTCTCGTTCGCTACGGATTACTTTTGCAGCCTCAAGGAATTCATAAATCCCTTTTTCCCGGACCAGGCGGGCGCTGAAAAGAAACCTACGCGATCCGGCGTTGATCTTGATAGGGGAATAGGGAAATTTAACCAGATCCACCCCAGACCCCGCTGTTTGCGCTCCCTGCTCCTGATTGATGATGCCTAGCTGCAGAAAAAAAGCCAGGTCATCAGGATTTTGAAAAATGACGCGTTCGCAATTCTTAAAGGCAACACGGTAAAGTTTCAGCATCAAACGGCTCAAAGAGGAGGGCGTAATGAAGACGTTTCCCAGGCCGTTCACCGTTGGGATAACCCGTACTTTGGTTGCTTTAGCGGCGATGGCGAAGAAAATATTAGGCTTTGCCGTGAAGGTGAAGGCCAAGTCAATTGAGTTTGCTTTAATGACACTTCTGAATTCACGCGTGAGTTTCAAGTCCCGCAACGGGTTTTTTCCCTTAGCGTTCAGGCTATACAGGGGGATGTAGACATCACAATGCGCCTTCAAACGATCAACGTATTTATCCGGCGGCCCGCAGGCGATCACCTTATGGCCATCCTGCCTCAGCGCGTCCATTAACGTGGTGCGAAAATTATAGAGACTCCAGGCGGTGTTAGAAATTACGGCTATATTGATGTTATCGTTAGTTTAGAATGTGATGATAAGCTTTCCTTCCACAAGCCAACGATCTCGTTTTTTTCAAAACGTTTTACCATTCGGGCTACATCGGTTTTTTTAACCGTAAGCCCGGCGGCTTGAGAAAGAAGTGATTCCAGCGTTTGCTCCCAGACGCTGATTACGTTTTCGGACGTTGCTTTTGTGACCGCCGGCATCAGGACACCGTAAGCGGTTGGTTCCGGCGTGTTGGTGCGGTAAGTTAAGTCCTGGCTACTAGCAGCCATAATCTCACGGGGTCCGCTATCAATGTCTGCCGCCACTACAAAGGTTCGACACAGTAAGGACTCTACGATGACGTTTCCAAAACCTTCGCTTTCGGAACAACTAATTAGCAGTAGTGCTTTCTTCAGCAGCGGGTAAGGATTGTCCTCAAATCCGTGCAGCTTTACGTCCGGGCCAAGGCCCTCCTGAACGATCAATTCTTCTAGTTCCGCCCGCTGTTCTCCTTCCCCGATAATGAGCAAGCCGAGCTCAGGATAAGAGCCTTTGATCCGTTTAAAGAGCCGGATGGTAAAATCGTGCTGCTTACCGGGGTGAAGACGGCCAAGGCTGACGATGTACGGCCGGTCACCCAGCGCCGTTTGAGGTGCGGGCATGGTCTCCGCCGCAGCCACAACCCTTGCGGTATCAAAGAAATTATACCGGACAACTACCTTTTCAGCGGTAGCGAGACCGTGCTGGGAGAGGTCGATACTAGCCTTCTCTGAATTGACGATAACCGCCCGGGCCCGGGAGAAAATTTTACGGTACAGGAAGGCAACGCCAGGCTTACGAGTGTAGCGCAGGGTATCGTTATGAACCCAGCAATCATAGGTGGCACGAAGGCCAAAGAAGACGGTAGCAAACCATACGACCAGGAAACTTCGAAACAGGGAGACAACCAGGTGATCGTCAGGCTCAACCGTGCTTTTGAGCGCTTTGGCTTGGTAGATAACTTCGAGGTAGCGCCCTACGCCACGGTTGGGTTTACCCTTTTGAAGGTGGATTATCTGCGCGTTTTCCGTAGGATAATCAACGATGTTCTCCAGCAGGATGACCGGAGCATTGTCCAGCTCCGAAGCGAGTTGAAGGTTCAGGGTTTCCGCCCCGCCTCCGTTTAGGGAGTTGATGAGAAATTTTACAGCCATTACCAGTCCTGATTATTGTAAAAACCCGAAGCTACTTCTTCCGTCCCTTTACGGATCCGGTCGGCCATCTCCGGGCTGATCTTTGTTGCCCAGCGCTTGGCGTTGTCGACGCTCTTCCGCTTGCCGGCGGTCTCTTTGATTGGATTAACGAAGCCTGCAATACTGGTACGGACATCCGCAGAGAATTCCAGGCCAAGCTTACCATAAAGGTCCTTAAAGTGTGCGAAAGGATTACGGGAAATATCCTCATGCCGTAAAATTAGCCATTCGGGATATTGCTCCCGGTAGCTAATGATCACATCGTGAAGTACCTTCCACAGCAGGATAGCCTGCTCTTCAATCCCCATTTCCGCACCTGCGGCCGCGCCCTGAATACTTGCCGCATGCTCCAGCTCTTCCGCATACCGGCTCAGTTTCCCTTCCAGCAAGGCCGGTTGAGAGGTAAGATCACGAAAGTCAAATGTCCAGTTTTTACGAATAATACGGTCAACAAACGCGGCCGGATGACGGACGGTAATGATTACCTGTGCTGCGTAGGCATCAGCGATCCAGTCGGCCGCAAGTAAGGCCAGCGGGTCCTTGATCAGAGCCCGGTGACGGCGCACGGCGGAATAGAGGTCGAACTGCCCGCGCCGAAACTGAACGCCGATCTTCTTTAGCTTCCCGTTCCGTAAATCACTGAGCAAGGTCTGGGAACCGAAACGCAGGAAGTGGTCAAAATGCCGGCGCACCTGGTCTTCGTTAGCCTCTGTAACCGCATTGTACCAGTACGGAATGTCATAACCACAGACACCTTTTCCGTGACTCTGATTAAAATATTCGTGGACGTAGCCGACCTGAGGTGACAGACTGATCATTTCGCCAAGCCAGGGACTCCCAGACCGGTGAATACCGCTAATTAATATTGGTTTACCCACTTAGTTTGTCCTTTTCAAAGGTTCTCTCGAATATTTCACTACGGGCGATGAAGCAGATCAAAGCACAAAGAAACCACAACCAGGGCCGCCAGTAGCCACCAACAATCGCATAGTGCCCACAACAGGCGATGAAACCGATCATCAGGTAAATTTTTACCGCATGTTCAATTTTTGTGATCACGTAAAAAATGTACACCAGAAAGGCGAGAAAAAAGGCAAAGCCGAAGACGCCACCCTCAAAAAGTATGGTTGGATACAAAGATAGTATACTATTTTCTAACTCCGCCACCCGGAATCCGCTAGGCCCATACCCTACGATGCGGTGAAAAATATCCGCCTGCTCGTAGAAATTGGTAAAGGCTGTGAATCGGTCGGTTCGGTCGGTTAAGGAGCCGCCGCCGCTCAGCTTACCTTCAACAATGGTATAGATCAAGCCGAAAGCCGACATGCCCAGTAGGGGCACAGCTACAAAATTCAGGACGAGTAATACGAGGCTTCCTCCGACAAGGTAGAGCAGTTTGATGTGCCGAAAGGCCAGGAAGTAAAGCGTGGCAATACCGATGGCAAGAGGTATAAAAAGGAAGGCACCCGCACTAAAGGTCAATAAGAGGCTCAACAGTAGAATTAAAGCACACAGCCACCGGACGATCATTGGCGCCCGGAGCTTTACCAAAGCGTAGTAACCACAGAGCGGTCCGAAAGTTTCCATCATCATGGCGTGATGTCCGGATTCTTCCGAAAAACCCCGCACTCTGGTCAGCAATTTGTCCAGCACAGAATGTTCGTAATCACTGCGCAGCGGGCGCGGTATAAAGTCATTGACGTTGATGTTGGCGAATACCTTCAGCCCGAACTCAGCGACCGCAAACAGGGACGCAAACATCATGCTGTAAAAAAGAATTGCGACAATATCCCAAACTATATCCCACCCCCGCCCCATACTATCCATCAGCTGGTTGAGAAGGACAAAGAAGGCAAATACCGTTATGAAATAGGCAATCAGGTGGTTTGTAGGCTTCACCTGCAGGAAGCCGTTAACGACGTAGCCCAGGAAGACAAAAAGGAAAAAACCCGCAAGTAGCAAGTTTTCCGGCTTGCCGG
>JAPKCQ010000319.1 GCA_026421165.1 Lewinella sp.
GGGTATATTAAATTCTGGTACTGCCATTGCGAACATCTGGGTACTATGTCCGACGATCGGACCGCTTACGGAACGTCGATTCAATAACTATAAATAAACTTCGGTATGCCTAGAATAGTAACCTTCGGCGAAATTATGCTTCGCCTCAGTCCTCCCGGCTGGAAACGTTTTTCCCAAGCTAATTCCTTCGACGTTATTTACGGCGGAGGGGAATCCAATGTAGCCGTAACGCTGGCCAACTATGGTATGGACAGCCGGTTCGTCACCCGTTTGCCCCAGAATGACCTTGGCGACTGCGCCCTGAACGCCCTGCGTGGTCGGGGGGTAGACACCAGCCAGATTGTCCGTGGCGGCGAACGTCTGGGCATTTACTTCCTGGAGACCGGCGCGATGCAGCGGGGCTCCAAGGTGGTTTACGACCGTGATCATTCGGGTATGGCCACCATCGTGCCTGGTGAGATCGACTGGGATGCCGTATTTGAGGATGTAGACTGGTTCCACTGGACGGGCATCACCCCCGCCCTGAGCCAATCCGCCGCCGACGCCTGCCTGGAAGCCTGCAGGGTGGCATCCGCCAAAGGTGTTACCATTTCCACTGACTTGAACTACCGCAAAAAATTATGGAACTACGGCAAATCTCCTCAGGAAGTAATGCCCGCCCTCGTTGAGCTTTGCGACGTTATCCTTGGCAACGAGGAGGATGCCGAAAAGCACTTCGACATTCACCCCGAATCAGTAGACGTGACCAAGGGCGATACGATAGACCCTGAGGCCTACCTCCCGGTCTGTAAAGCCCTCATGAAGCGCTTTCCGAAGGCCAAGAAGGTGATTACGACACTGCGTGGTTCCATCTCTGCCAGCCACAATACCTGGTCTGGCGTGATGTGGGACGGTAAGCAGATGTACACCGCTCCGACCTACCAACTGAGTCACATCGTAGACCGCGTGGGCGGCGGCGATAGCTTCATGGGCGGACTGATCTACAGCCTCCAGACCTGGCCCGATGATGACGCTACGGCGCTCCGTTTTGCCGTAGCCGCTTCTGCCCTCAAGCACTCCATTTTCGGCGACGCCAACCTGGCTACCGTGGATGAGGTGATGAGTTTGATGGAGGGCGATGGATCCGGACGGGTTAGTCGGTAGGAGCTAGAGAGCTAGGAGTTGGAGGACTAGCTCCTAGCTCCCAATAATTAAATACTTAAAGAATAGAAATGAAAAGGTTAGATGTATATAAAACCGTCCTTGACCAGGGCATTGTTCCGCTTGCCTATCTGAGTGATCCAGACAAAGCCTGCAAGGTCATCGATGCGATCTACGCCGGTGGTCTGCGTAGCTTTGAGTTTACCAACCGCGGGGTTGGCGCGCATAAAGTATTTGACGTACTGGCCGAGCATTGCCGGGCCAATTATACTGACTTGGCACTGGGCATCGGCTCGGTCGTGGATACGGGAACGGCGGCTTTGTACATCAGTCTCGGGGCTGATTTCATCGTGAGTCCGATGCTGGTGGAAGCACTAGCTCCACTTTGTAACCGCCGGAAAGTAGGTTGGATGCCAGGGTGCTTTACGCCCGCTGAAATTGGCCGTGCGGAAGAGCTGGGGGCGGAGATTGTCAAACTATTTCCGGGCGACGCCGTGGCCCCCGGCTTCATCAAATCCGTCCTGGCTCCTTCGCCACGCACGCAGATTATGGTAACGGGCGGGGTAAAGCCGGAGCAGGAAAACCTCCGCCGCTGGTTTGGGGAAGGTGCTGTTGCTGTGGGGATGGGTTCGGCATTACTGCGTAAGGACCTGCTATCCGCCGGAGATTACGCAGGCATTAAGGTACTGGCTGCAGAGGCATTACAACTCGTGCAGGAAGTACGATAACAAGTAATCGGACGTAATTATTCCGCAGCTATACTACTACCGGGAACATGAGGTAACCGAGTAGTATCTGGCGCTATTAACTTATGGTTCCGTATTAGTCCCTTGATGATGTCAACGGGAGTACGCCGATGATCAGGCAAGAAGCAACGGTCGTCCAGAGCAGAAACGTACCGTAGGAAGCACCCGCTTTTGCCATGGCCGTAACGCTGCCCGTTCCGATGTTGAAACCGAGGAAGAAGATTCCGAGCAGGAAAACAGCTAGGCCTTTTAATGTTTTGTCTTTGGTGCCTAATTTGATGGGCCAGACTTCGTGCAAGGGTAACTGATGTCCGCTTTACACGAACCTTATACTTGAGAACGGTAAAAAATAAACTGGCTATTCATTTAACCCCTTTCCTTTTTTTCAAAATTTTCACAAAATTCAATTAGTTTTTCAAAGTGCGACTCCATGCTCTCGACGGCCTTTTCTACATCTTGATTCTTGATAGCTTCGAAAATAACTTCATGTTTCCCAATTCCTAAAATAGCTTCTTCATCATCGTAAACGCGATTTTTTTCAAAAACATAAATGATTTTCGGCGCTATCTGGAGCATTAATGCGTTCATGGTACTATTGCCACTTGCCCTTGCAATGGCTAAATGAAATAACAAATCCTCCTGTAGCGCGTCTTCACTATTTAACACTTTTGCCCTATAGCTATTAAGTGCAACTTCAAGCAACTCCAGATCTTCTTCCGTTCTTCTTTCAGCGGCTAATTCAACTGCTCTTGATTCTAGTAATAACCTAGTTTCAACCAAAGACTTAAAATCATGCTCCCTTAACCTCAGAATATCGTTGATCATACCGTTCAGCGCAACTTGTCCAATGTTGGCAACAAATGTTCCTGATTGAGGTATTGATTTAACCAACTCATAGAACTCAAGTGTTTCAATAGCTTCCCTGATATTTCTTCTGCTGACGTCAAATTTTTCAGCGAGTACTCTTTCTGAAGGCAGTTTATCCCCTGGCTCTAAATTTTTATAATTGACCAGATCTCTGATGTTGGATATGATCCGGTTCAGAACTTCGCGGTTCTCGTTTTTTACAAATGAATCTAGTTTCATTTAGGTAAAGTAGTCTAAATAGATGGGCGCGCAAAATTGGTTCACCAGTTTTAGTAAAATTTAGAGATCGCTAACACCTGCAAGTTTGAATTCGAACGGACGCCGCTAATTAGCTACATCAAAACACCGTCAGCCCCCCTACCATGAACCTTCTCACCCTACTCACCCAAACCGACCCTTTAGCCATAGCCCGCCGGCTAATCGGCGCCGAACTAGTCTCCACCGTCAACGGACAGGAAGCCGCCGTTCTGTTGACCGAGGTGGAAGCCTACTACGCACCACACGACCTCGCCAGTCACGCCCGCAATAACACCCGAACCAAACGAACGGAAGTATTCTGGGCCGCTCCCGGCAGCTGCTACATCTACACAATGCACACCCACATGATGCTAAATGTGGTAACCGGCCCGGTCGGTACGCCCCACGCCATCCTCTTCCGCGCCGGCGAGGCGAGCCGGGGGCTAGAGCTCATCAAAGCCCGGAGAAACATGACAAGCTTAAAGCGACAATTAACTACGGGCCCTGGCGTTCTTGCTAAGGCACTCGGGATAACGGATAAAAGGCTGTACGGTTCCAACCTACTCGACCCCGATAATGCGCTGCGGTTAGAGATGTCTGGCCACCCCGTCCCCGACGAAGAGATTATGACGGCAAAGCGGATTGGTCTCGGCGTAAAGGCGGGGGAATGGGCGGAGCGGCCGTGGCGATTTTACCGAAAAGACAGCCTCTTCGTTACACCGGGATGATCGCCAGTCTCTTTGGTGTTTTACGGGCAGCCAGTCGTCCGACGACTTTAAGACAAGCCTTTTCCCTGGCTTGTCCGGACGAGAGGCCTTAACAAAACGTCAAACCCATAGTAAAGTACGACCTTAGCCCAGAAACAGCGTTTACCTTTTAGTAGAAAATACTCCGGATGAATCTTAGCTTTTACAACCTCCCTCTGCACCTGCGCTCCGTCGCCCTGCTGCTTATCCTTTTCCTGCTGCCTAGCCCCGCGTCCCTTTCCGCTCAGGACGAGGGCCTGAAGTTTATCGACAATACCTACGTTGACAACATCAAAACCGTACGTTTTCACCTCGAAGGGGTACTCCACAGTTACCCCCTCATCGAGCTGGACGGCAGCGGAAGGCTCCGCCTTTCTTTTGACGATTTTAACGACGAAGTCCGCCGCTACTCCTATAAATTCATCCACTGCAACCAGGACTGGCAGCCCTCCAGCCTCAGCTCGCTGGAATTCAACGCAGGTAACACGATCGGCTACTTCGACGATTACGACTTCAGCATCCGGACGCTGCGCGACTACATCCACTACGAGCTCGTTTTCCCGAACCGCGACATGCAGATCAGCGCCAGCGGAAATTACCTACTGGTGGTTTACGACGATGAAGAAGAGAGCTTCCCCGTCATCACTCGCCGCTTCATGGTGCAGGAAAAAATGGCCGGTGTAAGCGGTCGTGTGATGCGACCTTCAATAGTCAGTCAAATCCATACGCACCAGGAGGTAGACCTTACCGTCGGCACCAAACAACTTCAGGTTCGCAACCCGCTACGAGAGCTCCGTGCCACGGTGATCCAAAATAACCGCTGGGACAATGCCGTAACCGACATCGTTCCCAGCCTGCTACAGAAAGAGGCCGTTCGCTTCGATTACCAGGGGCAGGTCAGCTTCTTTGGCGGCAATGAATACCGGAATCTGGACATCCGCTCCGTCCGGGCACCCCGAACCGAAATGGTAAGCGTCACCAACGAGGAAGACGGCTACGCCATGATGATGGAGGCGGACCGGCCCCGCGACAACGGTACCTACCTCGGCTATATTGATTTCAACGGCGACTACATCAACGACCGCTTTGAACAACTTAACCTGCAGCTCACCCAAGAAAGCACAAGCGGTGAAACCTTCGACCGCTTCAACTACAACTACAGCGGAGACTACGTCCGTATGACCTTCGTCCTGGCGACCAACATCAAGCTAGACCGCGACATCTACCTCTTCGGCGGCTTCACCGAAAACCAGCTAAAACCGGAATACAAGATGGTTTGGAATACACAGATCAGCGCCTACGTTGGCCAGACACTCTTAAAACAAGGCTTCTACAACTATCATTACGTAGTGCAGCAAAACCCGCCCGCTGGTAGCACCAAAGCATCAGATCGGTTCACCTACGACATGATCGAAGGTAGCTTCGTCGATACGGAGAATGACTACCTCGCGCTGATCTACTGGCGGCCTATTGGCGGCAGGTACGATCGCTTGGTGGGTACTAAGCGGATGAATAGCAACGTAGATTAGATGGCCTCCGGCCTTTTAGACGCGCTGCGCGCTTTTAGATGGCCTCCGGCT
>JAPKCQ010000320.1 GCA_026421165.1 Lewinella sp.
TTTAATTCCCATCCCTCAGCCCCGGGCTCGGTTGTCGCGATGGGCTGATCGACGCCTAGCGGCGGTCGATCAACCCATCGCTGGAAGAAGTACCCTTATCAGGGCACTTCTTCCAGTAACTTTGCCCCAAATACGCCAGCATGCTTCCCGACCACACCTCGTTTCTCAACCAATTGTTCTCCACACTAGAGCCGGTTCCCGGAACGCTGGATCACCTCCAGCTCGATCACCTCTGCTACCGGGTGGAAACACAGGAGCAATACGAAGCCCTCAAGTCTCATCTACTGGAAGAGAACGAACTCCTGGTTGAATCGCCCATCAACGGACGCCGCATCGCCACCTTCCGAATGGCCGACCCCTTTCGCTTCCGAGAGCGGGAGATGTGGCTGTTGGAACTACCCGAACCGAAAGCCGGCAGCCCCTACCCCGAAGGCTGGGAGCACGTTGAATTCGTCACCGACCGGCCGCTGGAGGCGTTTGCGGAGTGGATGGTTGAGCACCTCGGTGTTGAAGCGGAAGACATCGATCGTTCCGGAATGCGTAAGCCGTTGAATGCTGATTTACGGTTGCGGTTGGAAGGTGGGTTGAGCGTTAAGTTTCATGAACTGGCTTTGGATGTGGTTATTCTGATGGAGTTGGCCGCAACCTAGTGGTCTCCGATACTAGCGTCTCTTAAAATATTGACTTCCGTTCCTATACTCAGTCGATTCGTCAAGTCATACTGGAAACCCGTCCGTGGAATAAGACTCCTATCGTTAATTCTTACGCTCGCAAAAGTAGAGAATGCATCGACCTCTTCACTGCGTCCACTCTCTCGTTCGAACAAAAATGCCCGGATATTATGATTCCTATAAAATCGTCCGCGCAACGACAGCCCCAGATATGGACGAAACCTACGGCGACGCATGAAGGTGTAATCAAGTTGAACGATTGCATGAATACGTTGGTACAAGGGAAGTTGAAGAAGCAAGGCTATCCGCTGCCATGCCCGAACTACCATTTATCCTCCCCAAAACCGAAGCGGCGTAAACCTCTCCCCCATTCGTTGCAGCAGGGTACTCACCACTTAAAAGTAAGCCCCGGCTGGTACGCCCACCCACTATCCGAGGAGTAGACCCAGCATCAAACCCCAAGATGGAAGCGGTCGTTTATTACCGGCCTCAAACGACCAGCTTTGCCTACCTGACGGATGACCCCGGCAGGAAGTTGCCTGGTGATGAGATTTGATTTCAGGTAATCAAGACCTGATATTCTATTTTAAACATTATAAGAAAATTTCGGATGAGTAATAAAAAACAAGCTATTTAGAGCTACTCCCCCAATTCGGCACATCAAATTTTAACCCTTAGCCATGACAACAAACGCCCACCAGCCAACCTTCTATCCTTGCACCTACAATCCAGCACATGAACAGACGTAACTTCCTCTCCAACACCACCATGGCAGCTTTGGCGGTTGCGCCAGTAACCCAACTTTTCACTAAAGGTTACCGCCCGCTAGCCGATCCCAAGCTGACAATGCTGCGGGGCAACGTAGGCTATTACACCAATCGTGGTGGCACCATTGGCGTCTACCTACCAGGCGGGATGCCCGAAGGCGGAGTAATCGTCGATACCCAGTTCCCCGAGGCGGCACAGACCCTACTCAGAATGCTGAAGGAAAAAGGTGAACTCACCAAGCTAGGCGTTTTGGCCAACACCCACCACCACGGAGACCACACTTCGGGCAACCCGGTCTTTGCTGGCCTGGCCGGCACCCACATCAGTCATGAGCGGGCAAAACAGAATTTGATCGATAACCTAGCTCAAAAGGGTGAGGAAGACTCCGTCGCCCTACCCTCCACTACTTTCCAAGGCAGCTGGAGCACCAATCTGCCCGGCGGTAAAGAATCCGTAAGCCTGAACTACTTCGGTAAGGCGCACACCGGAGGCGACGCGGTGGTACACTTCGAGAACGCCAACGTTGCCCACCTGGGCGACCTGCTCTTCAACCGCCGCTTCCCCTACATCGACCTGGGTTCCGGCGGGGACATACTTAACTGGCCCAACGTACTGAAGGACATCAGAAGAACCTACAATAAAGACACCCTCTACATCTTCGGCCACGCCGCCGACGACTACCCCGTCATCGGCACCTCCTCCGACATCAAGGCATTTGAGCTCTACCTCAAGTCCCTGCATAAATACGTCAAAAAGGAAATAAAAAGAGGCACCAGTCTCAACGACCTGAAGAAAAAAACCGGTACCATCCCCGGTGCGCCGGAATGGAAGTTTGGAGAACAGTTGCGGAATGTTAACCTAGAGGCTATGCATAAGCAACTGAATCCCTGAGTTAGCGGCCGCAAGTACCGTTCGCGGCGCTTCACTTACTCACCTAGAAGTCTTCGGTCACGTTTGTCATGTGCCGTAACAACTCACCAGCTCATACTCTGACCATCCCGAAAAAAACCACCACTAGGCCCATCATCAGGAATGAGCGCAGCCCAAATAATAGAGGCTGCCCCTTCGGATACGTCCCGCAGTGCATTTTCTCCACCCATTGCGGTACGGACCCAGCCGGGGCAGACGGAATTGATTTTGACGTTGGTGCCCTTCAGGTCAGCTGCCATCTTCAGCGTAAGCATGTTGAGAGCACATTTGGAAACGGAGTACGCCGGGGTACCTGGCCAGGAGTCGACAAAGGAACCGGAGCTGCTGGAGACGTTCACGATTCGCCCCGCCGAGCTATTTTTCAATAAGGGCATCAGCGCATTACTCACCCGCCACGGACCGATGGTGTTTACGCGAAGGGCTTCCTCAACGATGCTGAAGTCGGCGTTCAGGGTATTCTGAAAGGTATCGTGGTGAATGCCGGCATTATTGATCAGTACATCGAGGTACTCGTAGTTCTCGGCTAGATAGTCGGTTAGTTCGGCGATGCTTTGTCCGTCGGCTACGTCAAGCTGGTGGAAGTCAACCTCGTAGCCGGCGGCGCGGAGTTCTTCGGCGACGGCGCGGCCAGCTTCGGAGCGGCTGGTCAGGATCACCTTAAAGCCTTTTTCGGCGAGTTGGCGGGCGGTTTCTTTGCCGAGGCCGCGGTTGGCGCCGGTTACTAGTGCGGTTTGCATTTGATTGGTGGTTTTTTGGTTGGGTGAAGGTAGGAATTTGCGGTAACCCTCCTCATCTCCTGCGCAGGGCGACTGTAAAGGTAGAGGACCTCACGTTCGTTCCAGGCACTAAGCAAGCGATTCAGCCACCAACTCATGAAACCGGTGTACCCCAGTCTCCCGCGAGGGAGAAAAGCGTCCGGTTTCGTAGAAGCGAGAACGGAGTCCGCGTTGCACGGCCTCCACGACGAACTCATCCTCCCGCTCCGTTTTTTCGGCGAGCTGGGAGCCGTTCATCAGTTCGAAGGTTTCCATATCATGGATGTAGTAAAGGAATTCTACCTTGGTGAAGGTGGATGTTATCGGCCGGACTACGTTGAACTGGATGCCCCAAGGGTAAACGTTCAGCATGAAATTGGGAAAGGCCCAAATGTAGTAGGCCGTTACGTCGCGCCCGTAATCCGGGTGGCCTTCCGGCAAGTCGAAGGTAAAGTCAGTCCCGCTGGCGTAGCCGATTTGAGTGACTACTTGCTCGTGACATTCGGTTTTATAGCTGCCGTAATCCAGCAGCGCGCCGAGGTCGTTATGGACGAAGGGTACGTGAAAACCCTCCATATAATTATCGATGTAAAGGGCCCAGTGGGCGCTTACGTTGTACACCTTGCTCAGTTCGGGATGGAAGGTGAACGACTCGATGTCCATAAAATACAGGCGCTCGTCCAAGCGGCGGGCAATGGCTTCAAAATCCACGGACGGATCAAGGCTAGTGAACATAAACTGCCGCCATTTTTTCAGCGGAAGTTCGTGAAGGTGGTCGCAAGGGCGGGGAAAATCTTCGGCTTCTTTGAACTCGGGCATGTGCTCGAACTGCCCGTCAAGGCCAAAGCGGCGACCATGGTATTGGCAAGTAATTTTACGGGCCTTGGTTGGGTGTTGGGCCAGCAGCATTCCGCGGTGGGTACAGACGTTGGTGAGGCACTTCACCTTGTCGTCTTCTGTTTTAGAGAGCAGTAGTGGCTCGTCGAGGTAGTTTTCCAGCAGCCAGGTCGGGTGGAGGTTTTCGGGGCCGGCAAAGATGCGCTGTTCGTCGCCGAGGAATTGCCAGCTGCGGGCGAAGATGCCTTCTTTGGCGGCTTCCCAGTGAGCGGGGCTGGTGTAGAAATCCGCAGGTAGGGTTTGGGCTTTCCGGATGTCGGGGTTGATGGAATTCATGGGCTAAAGTTAACGAGAGCTTGTCAATCTGGCCTCTTAGGAACGTCAATTCAATAACTATCGCTTTTCGGACAGTTATTAAACCGACGTTCCTAAGCTCACGCCAGAGTTCTCGGAACGGCTATCGTAAAGCAGGTGATTTTCCAGGTAGAGGGCCTCCCGGTCCGACGCTAGAGCAGCAACAGAGTTAATGATTTCAGTGGATCAAGTCGGACCGGGAGGTCCTCAACCTTTACTTTGCGATTGCCCTGAAGTCCTCTGTCCTTCTACCCTGCTCTTTAAAACCATTGATAAGATGTAGGCTCTTTGCGGCCTACTATCGGCAAGCTGGTGGGCAACCTTGGCCGTTCTCTAATCGTTAAACTAATCCGTATATTCAAAGCTAAACCACCTCTGGGCGATGGCAAAACTTATCGAACCATTACTACAAGCCATTCCTGAATTCAGTTGAACGCTGAAGCGCTACCACGAGGCCATCCGTAAAGGGTTCTTCACCACTGCGGACGAGGTTGAATTATTGTACGGAGAAATAGTCGAACTCATACCGATAGGAACTCACCACTCACAGTGTGTAATGGTTGTCGCTGATTTCTTTAGAGAGCGTTTCGGGCGAGAGTACACTTACCGGGAAGATAAACCAATCAGCATCACCGAGATTGTACCAGAACCTCAACCGGATGTCGTAGTTGCCAAAAGAAAAGATTATTCGCTGGGCAATCCTGAACCGAAAGAAATCTACCTGATTGCCGAGGTTGCTAATTCCTCCCTGCGCAAAGACCAAACCATAAAAGTGGTCCTATACGCCGAGGCAGGCATTCAAGAGTACTGGATCATCAATCTTGCAAAACGCCGCATAGAAGTTCACGTAGATCCGCTACCGGAAGAAGGTGCCTACGGATCGGTCAATAACTACGGGGAAGGGAGCACATTTATGAGCCCATTTGCGGGGGAAATTATGGTGGCTGAGTTGTTGCCTTTGGCGGAAGAGTAGGCCCTACTGCTTCACCA
>JAPKCQ010000321.1 GCA_026421165.1 Lewinella sp.
TCGGAGTCGTAGTACTCTTCCTTACCGTTGGTATTGCCCCGGTTTTCCATCAGTTCGTAACTCGGTCCGTAGAGGCCGTAGGAGCTGGAAAGGGTGGCGGCTAGCAGCAGACGCTTGATGAACTGTGGCTGCTTGGCAGCCATCATCTCGAAAGCGAGAATGTCGGGCGTATTGGGCCAAAAGTTGGGCTGCATAATATTAGACAGCTCACCAGTGGACAGCTCTTCCATGTACTCGCGCATCTCCTTTGGGGTCGTTCGCCAGGTAAAGTAGGTATAGCTCTGCTGGAAGCCCCGCTTGGCCAGTTCACTCATAATGGCGGGCCGGGTGAAGGCCTCAGCCAGGAAAATAACGTCAGGAAACTGTTTGTTCGTCTCCCCGATGATGTACTCCCAGAAGCGGTAAGGCTTGGTGTGCGGGTTGTCCACCCGTAAGATGTTGACTCCGGCTTTACACCAGTAAATAACAACGGAGAGTAGTTCCTTCCATAGTGCCTTATGATCAGACGTTTCGAAGTTGATCGGGACGATGTCCTGGTACTTCTTAGGCGGGTTCTCGGCGTACATGATTGTGCCGTCTGGCCGCCAGACGAACCAGTCAGGGTGCGCCTCGATGTAAGGATGGTCAGGAGCACACTGGAAAGCGAGGTCAAGCGCAACGTCAATATCGTAATTCACCTTTGCCTTCTTGATGAGGGCTTTGTAATCTTTAATGTCGCCGAGTTCAGGTAGAATAGCCTTGTGGCCGCCTTCCGTTGCGCCGATGGCCCAGGGGCTTCCCGGCTCGCCTTCCATGGCGTTAGTGGCGTTGTTGCGGCCCTTACGGTTCTTGCGGCCTACGGGGTGAACCGGTGGCATGTATAGTACGTCGAAGCCGAGGTCGTGTACGCGGGGGAGCAGTTCTTCAACGTCCTTAAAGGTACCGGCCCGGCTGATGTCCGGTGAAGTGGACCGTGGGAAAAGCTCATACCAGGCACTAAAGCGCTCACGCTTGCGTCCGACTTTCACCCGCAAGTTGTGATCGTAAGTAGTCTCGAACTGGCGCAGGGGGTGATCGTGAATTAATTTGGCAAAGTCACTGCCCAGCACGTAGCGAACTGCCTTGTTTTCATCCTTGTTTCCTAGTTGTTTGATGGCATCGCTGACTTTCTGTGCCGCTGCGCCTTTCAGCTTATTCGCCACGACGCTCAGGAAGTTGGCACCGATGGTAAGTTCCACGCCCATCGGCTGCCCGTCTTCTTGCTTCTTGCGGAAGCCGCTGAGCCAGGTCTTCAGGTGATCTACCCAGGAAACGATGCGGTACTGGTAAACAGCTTGTTCGGTAACTTTGAAGCTGGCCGACCAAGCGTCGGTGCCCTCATTCTCTATTTCCATCTCCAGCGAGGTCCACTTGCGGGCCTTAGCCGTTTTATATTCTAAAACGGCGCGGATGGAATCGTGCCCGTCGCCAAAGACGTTGGCGGTAATGTGTACCGATTCGCCCACCACTCTCTGAACCGGAAACCTGCCGTTGTTAACCTGAGGTTTCACATTATCGATTATTGAGCGGTTCTGCATAGTGGGTGAAGTCTAAATTGAATGTGCAATATTAACTAAAAATGTATAATGAATTGGGGCGGTCGGATGTTCGCTACTTAAGTGAATTACTGAGTCGGTGACTCATCAATTCCGTTATTTGACTAGGGTCATCTCCTCTACTAAGTGCGGAGCCCCTCCAAGCTTATCAATCAAAAACAGCACGTAACGAATATCCACCATTATGTTCCGGCAGATGCTAGGATCGTAGTTGACATCGCTCATGGTACTCTGCCACGTCCGATCAAAGTTGAGGCCAACGAGGCGTCCTTTCGCGTCTAGCGCCGGACTGCCGGAGTTGCCACCGGTAGTATGGTTGGAGCCGAGAAAACATACGGGCAGCTTACCGTTCTTCATGGCATATTTACCGTAGTCCTTCTTCTTATGAAGGTCGATCAAATCAAGGGGAAGATCAAATTCGTAGTCTCCGGGCTGGTACTTGGCTACTACGCCGTCCAGGTCGGTGATGTGACCAAATTCTTCACCGTCCAGGCCAGTAAAACCTTCTACCTTTCCGTAGCTCACACGCATGGTGCTGTTGGCGTCCGGGTAGAGTCGCTTTTCGGGAAAGAACAGCAGCAGTCCCTTCATGTACTGGCGCTGTAGGGGCTCGGCCCGCTGCCGGATTTCGTTGTAAATGTTGATTACCCGCTTCTCGTTGTGTTGGTTGAGTTGAGCGACGTACACATAGCCCTGGTCACCACGCAGCAGATCAAGCGCGTTTTCAGGGTCGCCTTTCAGCAGAGCGATCAAACGATCGCCCTTGGTTAGGTAGCTGCGCTGGAAGATGTCGGTGATCATCCGGTCCATATTTCCAGCAAATTGTACCTGGTCCTGGGTATGAACGCTGATGTGCTTTTCCGGGACGTTTTTATAATAAGTGGGTAAGAGCGCTTTGGCTACTTCCATGTCAATAACAGGGTTGTAACCTTTATAAAAGTCTTTCAGGTAACTAATGATGCTGGGCAGCCGCTGTTTGAAGGCCTCGATGCCGTTATTATCCGCAATTTTTACCTGGCGGCGTAGGATGTTTGCGATCCGGAACATATCGATATTATAGTTCAGCTCACCGGCGTAGGCGTTCGTTTTGGCGACTTCTTCCTGCCGCGTTACGAGGCCATTGATCTGCCCAAGAAGGGGAGAGTAGGTTGTAGCTTCCCCGGGCTTTGCCTCCAGGCGGTTCATGAATTCGCGCTCCATGGCAAGCCGTTTTTTGAGTCCACCAACGGCCGCGACGCCTTCGCTTTCTCCTCTCCATTTTTTCCAGGCGTTGGCGATGCGGGCTTGCTTACTGGCGTAGTCGATCTTTACCTGAGCGTCGGCGCGCATGGCCGAATCGATCACGGCTAGGCTAAGGTCACGCATCCCGATGCGGATGGGGTTGATGACTTCGGTACGTTGCTTCATGGCCTCGGCTGAGAGGTACTGGTCCGTCCGGCCGGGGAAGCCAAAGATCATGGAAAAATCGCCGGGCTTGACGCCTTTGAGGCTTACTTCTAGGTGCTTTTTCGGCTTCATTGGCACGTTGTCCGCGCTGTAGTCAGCGGGGCTACCGTCCGGGGCAGTGTAGATGCGGAAGAGGCTGAAGTCGCCGGTGTGGCGGGGCCATTCCCAGTTGTCCGTGTCGGCACCAAATTTGCCGATCGAAGAGGGTGGCGCGCCAACCAGGCGAACATCCGTGTACCGCTTTGTCACGAAGGCAAAGTACTGGTTGCCATCGTAGAATGGCTTGACGATGAGCTCTTCGTGGTCCTTGAGCTCGAAGCCTGCCTTGGTGGCTTTGAGGTTGGCCGCAATCAGCGTCTCCCGCTCTTTCTCGCTTAGGTCGTCGTAGACCTTATTGAGCACTTTATTGGTCACGTCTTCAATGCGCTCGATGAACATGACGTAGAGGCCGGGATTGCTCTTCTCGGCAGCTTTAGACTGGGCGTAGAAGCCGTCCTCCAGCAGGTTGTCCTCCAGCGTTGAGTGGTCCTGGATGGCGCTGAATCCGCAGTGGTGGTTGGTAAGTACTAGCCCCTGATCAGAGATGACTTCACCGGTGCAAAAGCCGCCGAAGTGGACGATCGCGTCCTTCAGGCTGCCCTGGTTGATGCTGTAAATATCTTCGGCGGTGATCTTCATTCCCATGCCCTTCATCTCCTCCTCGTTGAGGTTTTCGAGCAGAAGAGGAAGCCACATTCCGCCGCCTGCGGAGAGGAGGACGGGAATTAGAAGGCTTATGGTGAAGAGGAGTAGTTTGCGCATGATCTCTTTGGTTTTAACTGGTTGGTTTTGGCTTAATTGGCTGAGGACCGGAGGCTAAAATGCGGTCAAGATAGCCCAGCATACCCCTGCAGGTACTGAAAATCAGGCCCCAGCTCTCCGTCAATAGTAACGCTGGCTCGCCGAAGAATATCCGATTGCTCTTTCTCAAACTCAGGAAGAATCTTTTCAATGAAGATCGCTCCGAAAGCCCCGCTAGCGTCCCGTGGCAGCTCGCTTGGGAGGTTATCGATGGACATTACGTCTACGGCCGATTTGGTATAGGCTGCGACGGCCTCACCAGTTTTGGAGTCGTAACCAAAAACGGGATCGGCGATGGTGGAGGCGAAGAGGGTAGAAGGGACGCTGGCCGCCGGAGCGATGTCGCAGGTCACATCTCCAATCACCTGGATGTTGAAGTCTGCGCTTTTCATCTCTTCGGCGGTGAAGAAGGCCGGGGCTTTGCCGTCCCAAAAAATACCGTTCACGAAGATGTCTGCAACTTTAGCGTAGGGCGAAAACCCGGACGTATACTCCTCGCCGTGGCTGTAAAAGTGTAGCTTGTCGATCGGCTTTCCGCTGGGGTGCCTTGCGTAATCGCAGACGTGAAGCTGGGTGAAAACGGCTTTGCCTTTCCCGTTCAGAAAGTCGTGGGGGCTTACTTTCTCCAGGCCGATGTCTTCCAGGACACGCGCCGCGCCTTTACCTACGCGTCCGGCGCCGGTCAGGACTACGCGCAGCGGTGGAAGGTCCAGTTTCGCGTACACTTCTTTGGCCGCAGCGTAGTCATGAAGCGTATTCAGGCGGGGAAGTTGAAAGGCTCCGGTGCGTTGGGCGTAGGTCCAGACGGCGTTGTGGGCACCAACCATGCCGGCCCAGTAACCAAACGCGATCAGGCGTTTACCGTGTTCGCCGGTCAGGTATTCGTAGTCCATGTGGGTGATCCCTTTGTCCAGTAGGGCCCGCATTAGCTTTTGGTTGTACGGTTGTTCCTTGGCGACGTGGGCAAAGAAGCAGTATTTCCTGCCGGAGATTAGCTTGTCTATCGGTACTTCCTTCACGCCCAGTAGTAGTTCGCGGTCACTGATGTCTTCCACAAGGGGTACGCCGAGATCAGCGTACTCGTGGTCTTTAAAGGTGCGGCCTTCGCTGGGCTGGACAACGATATCGATTCCACGGCTACGCAGTTCAGCAACTTGCGGTGGGGTGAGTGGAACCCGGGCGTCGGGCGGCTTTTTTTCTTCGCGGATTACGGCGATGGTGGGGTAAGACATGTGGTGGTTCTTTAGTCTGTTGGTTTTTTGGGCGCGGACGCAGGGTGCAATGTACGTTAGATGCGTCACTTTTAGAAGGCCTCAGGCCTTTTGGACGCTGCGCCTTTAGGCCGCCGTATTTGGTGGGCGTTGAAGCCGTGCGGTAGCCAAAAGGCACAGCCGTCTAAAAGCGCAGCGTCTAAAAAGGCGCAGCCGTCTAAAAGCGCAGCGT
>JAPKCQ010000322.1 GCA_026421165.1 Lewinella sp.
AGCAGTCAAAATTCACCAGATCAAGAAACACGTTTTATTTAATTCGCGTCCCTTAAGGATCGTCAATTTAATCAGCACAGTTATTAAATTGACGACCTTAAGTACTCGGACAAAATCAATCGCACCATCCTGCTCGGTACCTTTTGAGCCTGAACTTCCTCGCCAACACTACGGCATCCTCTAATGGGCACCTACAAGGCCGGTGAGGAGTTCAGTACTTCATTTTGGTAAATCTATTCCAATTTTCTATTATGGCATATAAACTTCAAAACAATAATCTGGAAATTCATATTGACCTTCCACTTGAAAATTATAACTTTTCACGATTTGACTGGACTGGAAAAATTGTGGAGGTTAAGTTTAAAAATATCCACTTATCAAGTGCTGAAAGAATCGATCATGAAAATGAGAACTCCTTTGGTAAAGGATATTATAATGAATTCGGAATTGATACGGCATTAGGTTTTAATGAGGCCAAAATAGGGGGGTGGTTTCATAAAATAGGTGTAGGGCTATTAAAAAAAGATGATAATAATTATCTGTTTAGTAAGAGTTATGAGGTTGATCCAGCAGACTTTAAAGTTGTTTGTGAGCCGAATAAGGTGTTAATTATTTGTAAGTCAAAAGATGTCAATGGCTATTCGTATGTTTTGAAAAAAGAGATTGAACTACAGGAGAGTAGTTTTATGGTCAAATACGATTTGCAGAATACGGGCGTAAAAGATATTGTTACCGATGAGTACGCTCATAATTTCATAGCGATAAATAAAGATTTAATAGGGAGTGATTATGTATTAAAGTTCCCATTTTTACTAAAATCACAATTTTTTGGAGAAGCCGTTAATCCTGACCGGAAAGTTGATGTCGGACAAAATGAAATAAAATTTAACGGTTCACCCGAAGAGCAATTCTTTTTTAGCAATCTATCGGGGAATGAAGATGTTGATGCCAAATGGGATTTAATAAATATTAAAAATAAAATTGGGATTAGTGAATCTGGTAATTTTAAAACAAATAAAATAAACCTTTGGGGATGGAGACATGTGATCAGCCCGGAGTTGTTTTTTAATGTGTCTGTCAAGCCCGGCCAATCTACTCGATGGTCTAGGACTTATAAGGTATATAAATTAGATTAAATCACCTGTCGGCGTCCCTTACCGTTGGGAACACGAGGTGAAAACGCTTGCCGAGTACAGGCGATCGAAGGGAGAGCCGTATCCGCTGGCGTGAACACATTTTACCTCAGGTGGCCAGTAGTAGTACAGTCAGTAGTTCGTTTTGACAACTGGTATTGGGCGATGGACAACTAATAAATAGTACACGGACTATCTTTATGGGAAATAAACAGAGTCATCATCACCCTGCTTTTTCAACTTTCGCGGCACCCGCGTTCGCGCCATTTGTTTATTAGGAGGCGCAAACGCAGGTGCGAGGGGAGGACAAAAAGCAAGGGGTGGCTACTGACCGAGTTGTAAACTAATTACTACGGACAGCATGACTAGACATTTACCCACCATACTCCTCCTGACTTTTGTCCTAACGGGATGCGCATTTTACAAAACGAGCTACCGGGGCGAAGCCAAAGACTGGTCAGGTCTCCGGGAAGAGAATGTTGAGCAACCCGTCCATCAAACCTACCTAATTGGTGACGCGGGCGCCTCCCCGTCGGAAGGCCCTTCAGCCGTACTGCGCCTCCTGAAAACCGAACTTTCTCAAGCGTCTAAAGCAAGTAGCGCCGTATTTCTTGGTGATAATATCTACCCCGGCGGTATGCCTCCCAAAGGTGGCGAAAAACGGGCTGCGGCTGAGCACGCGCTGCGCATGCAGACCGATGCCCTCGCCAATTATGCCGGCAAGGTTATCTTCCTTCCTGGCAACCACGACTGGTACAAATACGGCCTCGACGGCCTCGACCGCCAGAAGGATTTCCTGGAGGACGAACTCGACATTGATAAGCTGTGGTACCCCCATATTGGCTGCGGAGGGCCCGAGGAGATCGAAGTGCACGAAAACCTGACACTCGTCATTCTGGACAGCCAGTGGTGGCTCGAAAACTGGAACAAACACCCCCGCATTAACAAGGGGTGCGACATGACTAACCGCATCGAATTTATGCGGGCGTTCGAGGAGGCCATCAAAGGAAATAAAGACCGTAACGTAGTAGTACTGATGCACCACCCGCTGGAAACCTATGGCCGCCACGGCGGGTTTTTCAACTTTCGGGACCACATGTTTCCGGTTCCGGTACTCGGCTCAGCTTTGTCTTTCTTTCGGGCCAACGCGGGGACCAAGCAGGACCTTATCCACCCCGCCATGCAGGACCTCCGCAGTCAGATAATGGAGATCGTGCAACTGAATGGTAACGTAACCTTTGCCTCCGGCCACGAGCACAACCTGCAGTACATCGAGCGGGCGGGCCAGCAATTTATCGTTAGCGGTGCTGCCTCTAAGGCTGCTCCCTCAGGGACGGCCGACGGCAGTTTATTTGCCCACGGTGGGCGCGGCTACGCCCGGCTTGACCTTTACGCAGACGGCTCCATGTGGGTGAATTTCTTCGGCGTCAATCAGGAGGGAACTGCGCAAGAGTTGCTTTTCCGCCACCATATTAAAGGCCAGTTGGTTGATTCAAAGGAAGAAATACCTACTGAGTTTCCGATCTACGAAAACGGCGATACGGTGGTGAACCGGCGGATGCTGGACCAGGAATACGAGCGGGGGGGATTCGGGCGCTTCATCATGGGTGATCACTACCGCTCCACTTTTTCGCTGAATACGGATATGCCCGTACTTAATCTAAACAACTATAAGGGTGGGGTAGTGCCGGTTAAGCAGGGCGGCGGTAACCAGACGCATTCTCTCCGGCTAGAGGCAGCGAATGGCCGTCAGTACAGCATGCGCTCTCTGGAAAAAGACCCTTCCGCCACGGTGGGCTACACCCTCAGCAAATCAACCGCCGTGACGGAAATACTGGCGGACGCCTTCACGTCCTCTCATCCCCTTTCCGCGCTGCCCGTCGTTGGGCTGGCCGAAGCCGTAGGTGTTAGCCACGCCAACCCGGAGGTATTCTACGTTCCGGCTCAACCGGCCCTCGAACGCTACAACAAAGCTTTTGGCGATGCAACCTACCTGGTCGAGGAGCGGGCCGACGACGATTTGTGGAAAGACGACCCTTCCTTCGGCTACGCTAAAGACATCATCAGCACGTCCGATGTGCTTGAAGAAATGCGAGAGGACCACGATAAAGTACTGGATAACGAAGCGATGGCACGTGCTCGCGTATTCGACGTCCTTATCGGGGATTGGGACCGCCACGACGACCAGTGGCGCTGGGCGGTACATAAAGATGAGGACGACTGGACGGTCTACCGGCCCATCCCTCGCGACCGCGACCAGGCATTCTCTAATTACGACGGCCTGCTACTGGCCGCCGCCCGGGTGCTGGTGCCGGATATTCGTCCGCTTGCTCCCTTTGAGCCTAACCCGAACAAAATTCAGTGGACGACCCACGGCGCCCGTTTCTTTGACGCCACCTTCCTGGCGGGTATCGACCGGGCGACCTGGGAGAAAGAAGTGCGGCTTATTCAGGCAGCGTTGACCGATGAAGTAATCGAAAACGCCTTCCGCTCCCGCTGGCCGAAGGAGGTCTACGAACTTGACGGAGAGAAAGTAGTAGCCACGCTGCGCCAGCGGCGGGACAACCTGCTAGCCATCATAACGGACCTCTACGAATTCCGGGCCAGGGAAGTTGATGTTGTTGGCACGGATAAAAAAGACCGGTTCGAGTTTGACGTTCGGGAGGGCGGCGACGTGCTGGTACGAGCTTTCGACAGTAACGGGGCGGGGGAGCGTGACGACGAGCGTCCGTTCTACGAGCGCCTTTTTCTGGCGCAGGAAACAGACGAGATTGTCGTGTACGCCCTGGCCGACGATGATTTCTTCGTCTTCAGCGGGGCTTATCACCCTAAACTAACCATTCGTCTGATTGGTGGCGCCGGCAAAGATGAGGTCGTACAGACGGATTTCGCGCCGGCGATTTTGCGGCGGACGCGCTACTACGATTTCGTGGACGAAGAGGAGAAGACCCGGTGGAACGGTGCCCGGGGAATTATTGACCGCCGGTCGGCCGATCCGAAATTTAACACCTACAGCCGCCGTAGCCAGGACCGGAACTACAATAATTTTTTCATCCTGCCGGGTATCGGTTTCGATCCGGACAACGGCTTACTCCTCGGTACTACCCTGGGCTTGACGCACTACGGCTTCAAGAAAGCTCCTTTCGCGGGGCAGCACAGCCTTACGTTTCAGTTCGCGTCGGGTACCAACGCCGGTAGGCTCAGCTACACGGGAGAGCTGACGGATGTTTTCGGGAACAAAGAACTGATGTTACAAGGAGAAATAAGCAACAGCCTCTACGCCGTTAATTTTTACGGCATTGGTAATGAAACTACAAACGATGAAAGCGAGAAGGGGGTGGATTTCCACCGCGTGCAGCAGCAGTTTGCCCGGTTTGCGCCAATGCTCGGTAACCGGTTCAGTAGTGCCAGCTGTTGGTTTGTCGGGCCGGAATACCTGGGTATCCGTACCGAGCGGACGGAGGGCCGCTTCATCGATCAGATCGCGGAGGACCTGCCTGCAGAAACCTTCGAATGGGAACAGTTTCTGAACCTCAAAGCAGGATTCGCCTTCGATAACCGCAACTCTCCGGTCAGCCCGACCCGCGGGATGACGCTGGATTTGGAAGCTGGCTACACCATCGCGCTGGACAACGAAAGCAGTAACTTTCCCTACCTAAAGGCTAGCCTGGGCCTGGCGCAAGCGCTCGATGGCCGGGGCCAGCTGGTCATTGCCAACCGCATCGGTTACCATAAGGTATTTACCGATGATTACGCTTACTTCCAGGCCCCTACTTTAGGTGGCTTTGGCCCGACGGCGAACCTGCGCGGCTTCCGCCGCGAGCGCTTTTCCGGCGGTTCTGCTTTCTACCTGAACAACGACGTGCGGCTCCGGCTGATCGATTTTGATAAGGGGAGCCTGCCATTCACCCTGGGTGTACTGGCCGGCTTTGACCTTGGCCGCGTCTGGGTAGAAGGGGAGGCCTCCGAGAAATGGCACCGCAGTTACGGTGGTGGCATCTGGGTCAGTCCGTTTAAGGTCATGACGATCAACTTTAGCGTCTTTACCGGAGATGGGGACAGTACCTGGAATAGCTTTGGGGCGGGGTTTTTCTTTTAATGCCAGCGGCCGGACTTATTTGTTGGCCGTTAGCTTTACTACCGTTGGGAACATGGGGTGAAAATGCTT
>JAPKCQ010000051.1 GCA_026421165.1 Lewinella sp.
TTCATCCGCTCCAGCTGCGTAGCCGCATCGCCAACCACCAACCAGATCATCTCTCCCGGCTTAAGGTATTGCTCCGCTAGCTGCTTGATCTTCTTCTGGCTCATGCCGCGCACGATGGCTTCGCGGCCTTTCACGTAGTCGGCCTTCCAGCCGTATTCGCTCATATTATCGAGCATCCGGAGTTTGGCGCCTGCGGTCTCGAAGGCGCGGGCGTTAGATTTGGTGAGGAAGCTGCGGGTGGTTTCCAGGTCTTTCTCGGAGAAGGTTTCGGGGTAGTCTTCCAGGATTTCCTTGATGGCCTGGGCAGACTCCAAGGTTACATTGCTACGTACGCCGCTACCAATCTGGAATTCACCGACCTCCTTTGAACCAGAGAAACCGGAGCGGATGCCGTAGGTGTAGCCTTTCCCTTCTCGCAACTCCTGCGTTAGGCGGGAGGCGAAGCCGCCACCGCCCAGGATGTAGTTCATTACGGTGGCTGGGTAGTAGTCGGCATCGGTGACGGTAGGCGCGGGCTTGCCAATGCGGAGAACGGACTGCTTGGCGCCGGGCACATCGTAGAAATAGACCTTCGCCGTTGCCGGTGGGGTCGGGATGGGCCATTGCTTTACCGCAACGTCTTTTGCTAGCCATGTTTCTACTAGCTTGTTTAGTGGAGCCGTTACCGCGGCTTGGTCCAGTGCGCCGACGACGTTCATCTTCGCTACGGAAGGAGAGAGGTAATCGTTGTAGTAAGCTTTGAGGTTCTCCATCGTGATGGAAGGGATGGACGCTGCGGTACCAAGCTCGTTGTAGGCCCGGATATTGTCTTCACCGTACATCAGTTTGTTCCACTCCGAGCTGGCGATGGCGTTGGGGGAGGCTGCACTTTGCTCCAGATTACTGACGGTTTCTCGGCGGATGGTTTCTAGTTCTTCTGCATCCCAACGGGGTTCAAGCATGATTTCGGTGAGCAATGCCATGGTGGCCGGATAGTTGCGGGCTAGGGTATTACCGGAGATTACAAAGCCTTCGGTGGAGGAATAGACGCTGATGCTGGCGCCGAGTTGCTGGATGGCGGCTTCGAGCTCAGCGGTGGTCTTGTTCTTAGTGCCCTTTGTCATCAATTCACCCAGCATATTGGCGACACCGGGCTTGTCCAGGCTTTCCTGAAGCTGGCCACCGGCGACGGTGAGGTTGAAGTTCACCAGCGGGACTTCCGCGTTTTCGATGCCGTAGACATCGATGCCGTTGGCGAGCACTGTTTGGTAAACGGTCGGTGGCGTGATCTCCGGCGCTTCGCCGTAACCGGGTTCGGAGGCTCGGTCGAACGTAGAAGGGGTTGGCTCGTATTCCGCAGCGATGGAGGCGTCGAATTTGTCCTCAGCACCTTCTTTAATCTTCTCTTCAACGACCTCCGCTTTTGCGGAGCCGGATAAGGCCAGTACCTGTTCTCCCATCGGGACGAAGCTGGTCGCGACGAAGGGCTTGCCCTTGAGGTAAGTCTCGTAAACCCGCTTCACATCGGCCGTGGTGACGGCTAGGATGTTGCCGATGTCTTCTTCCACGAAGCCGGGGTTGCCGGCAAACATATTGTACTGTGCTAGCTGAAATCCTTTACCGAGGACACTGCTTAGGCCGTTATAAAACTGTGTCTCCTGCCCGGCTTTAATGCGCTTCAGGTCGGTTTCGGAGATGCCGTCGGCCTCAAAGCGGGCGAAGGCTGCTTCCACGCCGACCATCACGGAATCGAGCGAAGTTTCGGGGAAGGCACGAACGATGAGCTGGGCCTCGCCCGCCAGCTCTGACGTGCCGTTGTACATGTATACGTTTGGAGCGAGCTTCCGCTCATCAACGATGACTTCGTTAAACGGCGATTCTTTTCCGCTAGCGAGGTAATTCGTCAGTACATCGAGGGCGTAACCGTCTTTCGCGTACTGTTCTACCGTTGGCCATACCATTGTCAATTGGGGTAGGCGGGCGAAGTTGTCTTCGTGGTAGAGCTTGATGGTTTCGCTCAGCTTACCCAGGCGAACGTCCATGTTCTTTACTTCTTCTCCGGTAGGGATTTCGCCGAAGTATTTCTTCACCCATTCCTTTGCCTGTGCGAGGTCGAAGTCTCCGGCAATGGTGAGGGTAACGTTGTTGGGCACGTACCAGCGGCGGAAGAACTCCTGCACGTCGGCTACTGTGGCGGCGTCGAGGTCTTCCAGGGAGCCGATTACTTGCCAGTTGTAGGGATGGTCATTGGGGTAGAGCGCCTTATCGATCACGTAGGAGTTGTGGCCGTAGGGGCGGTTATCCACGCTCTGCCGCTTCTCGTTTTTTACGACCTGTTTTTCCTTGGCGAGCACGGGCTCGGTGACGGTGTTGATGAACCAGCCGAGCTTATCGGCCTCAGCCCAGATCATTTTTTCTAGTGCGTCTTTCGGGACGGTTTGGAAATAGTTCGTCCGGTCGCGGTTGGTGGAGCCGTTGGCGCCGGAGCCGCCGATGCGGGCGCTCATCGCGTCGAGCCCGCCTTTTCCCAGGTTTTCGGATTCGAGGAAGAGGAGGTGCTCGAAGAGGTGGGCGAAACCGGTACGGCCTTCTTTTTCGCGGGCGGAGCCTACGTGGGCGGTGAGGGCTACGGCTACTACGGGGTCGGATTTGTCGATGTGCAGCACTACGTCCAGACCGTTATCGAGCTCAAATTTTTCGTAGGGGACGGAGAATTTGCCGGTGGTGGCGGTGTTGTTATTGGCGTTGCAAGCGCAGAGGACGAGCAGGAGGAGGAAAGCTAGGGGTTTAACTGACATTTGGCTGGGTATGGTGGGGAAATGAAAATGGTGCTGCGGTAACTCTAATTTCTTTTTTAGGCGCGGACGCAGGTGCTTAAGGAAGGTTTTCTAAAGAGCAAAGACCCGCACGGCGCGAGCTTGGTTGCACCTACTAGCTGCTTGGCCGTCCTGAAGGTAGGATCGCACTTGTTCCCCGAAGGTAACACCTTACAAGAAAATAAGGGGTTCTTTCTGGTGGTCCTGGAATTGGGTGCGTCGCCTTCGGCGGGGAGAGCGGGAGACTGAGGGCTGCGCCTGCTGCGTTACAGCTTGCCAGAAGAGGCGAAGGAGGAGGGCCTCCCGTTAATTTGTCGCCGGTTGCTTCTGGATAACCGACTGCCCGTTCGCATCTACAGATTGGGTTGAGCACCTCCCACGTAATTAATCGCGCAGGAGGTACTCAACCCAATCAAATTGAACAAACACTACACCCGGCTAACGGCCAAAGTAGCGGTTTCCTCACCAGGTAACTCCAAAACCTCCCCATCAACATCACCATCAAGCACCAGGCTATCGGCCAGTACCTCAGCAGAGATGTAATCACGGTAAGCGGTAGCGGCCTCCTCCACGGCGGGGGAGCCCTGCAGGCGGACACGGATACGATCGGTCACCTCAAAATTGAGGTCCTTGCGCATGTTCTGGATGCGGTTGACGAGCTCGCGGGCGAGTCCTTCCTTGGCCAGTTCGGGCGTAACGGTAACGTCGAGCGCAACGCTGATCTCTCCGTCGGAAGCCACCTTCCAGCCGGGGATGTCTTCGGTGGCGATGATGACGTCGTCGGCGGTGATGGCAAACTCTTCGTCGTTGATTGTCATCGCGAACGCACCGGATTTTTCCAGCATGGCGATGTCTTCGCCCGTCATCTGGCTGATGGCGGCGGCTACGATTTTCATTTGCTTACCGACTTTCTTACCGAGTACACGGAAGTTGGCCTTGATGCTCTTCTTCAGGAAATCATCGTCGGTTAGGAATTCGACGTCCTTGATGTTGGTCTCGGACTTGATGATTTCGGTAACCGCTTCGATGTGTGCCTGGAAGGCGGCGTCGGTAGCGGGCACGAGGATCTTTTGCAGCGGCTGACGAACACGGAGGTTGTCGGCCTTGCGGAGGGACAGCGTCAGGGAACTGATCCGCTGGGCGTAGGCCATCCGGGTTTCCAGGTCTTTGTCGATCAGGGAGGCATCGGATTGGGGCAGTAGGCTTAGGTGGACTGAGTTTGCTTGTCCAACTACCTCTGCACCTGCGCCTGCGCCCGCTAAGTCACGGAAGAGTTGCTCTGCGTAGAATGGTGCCACGGGGCTCATCAGCTGTGCAACCCGCACCAAACAGGCGTGCAAAGTCTGGTAAGCCGCGCGCTTATCAACGGACATATTGCCCTTCCAGAACCGGCGACGGCACTGGCGAACGTACCAGTTGGAAAGCTCGGCGTTGACGAAGTTCTCGATAGCGCGGCAAGCCGGCGTAGCGTCGTAGGCTGCGTAAAAACCAGATACTTCTTCCGTCAGCGAGTTGAGCCGGCTGATGATCCAGCGGTCGATTTCGGCCAGGTCCTTTTTGGCGACGGGCTTATCGGTTGCCGGGTCGTAGTTGTCAACGTTGGCGTAAAGCGCGAAGAAGCCGTAGGTGTTGTAGAGCGTGCCGAAGAATACCCGGCGGACTTCCTGGATGCCGGCCTCGTCGAATTTGAGGTTGTCCCAAGGGTTGGCGTTGCTGACCATGTACCAGCGCGTCGCGTCGGCACCGTACTGATCGATGGTGATGAAGGGATCAACGGCGTTGCCGAGTCGCTTCGACATCTTCTTGCCTTCCTTGTCTAGTACCAATCCGTTGGAGACCACGTTTTTATAAGCTACGGAGTCGAAGACCATCGTACCGATCGCGTGGAGGGTGTAGAACCAGCCGCGGGTTTGGTCGACGCCTTCGGCGATAAAATCAGCAGGAAAGGCCCGGTCGAATTTGTCTTTGTTCTCGAAGGGGTAGTGCCACTGGGCGTAGGGCATGGCGCCTGAGTCGAACCAAACGTCGATCAAATCCAACTCACGGACAAGCTTCTTGCCGTTCTGGAAGAGCACTACTTCGTCGATGTAGGGGCGGTGGAGGTCGTCCGGTACGTTTTGGTCGAGTCCCAGTTCTTTATTGGCAATCTGGATGGCGGCGTCGAGCTCGGCGATGGAGCCGATGCACACTTCCTCGGTACCGTCTTCACTTCTCCAGATCGGCAGCGGGATACCCCAGTAGCGGGAGCGGCTAAGGTTCCAATCGTTGAGGTTTTCGAGCCACTTACCGAAGCGACCGGTACCGGTGCTTTCGGGCTGCCAGTTGATGGTGTCGTTGAGCTGAGACATCCGTTCTTTGACGGCGCTGGCTTTGATGAACCAGCTGTCGAGCGGGTAGTAGAGCACGGGCTTGTCCGTCCGCCAGCAGTGGGGGTAGCTGTGGTTGTACTTGGCGACGTTGAAAGCCAGGCCCACTGTTTTTAAGTGGATGGCGATGTCAACGTTTACGTCTTTGTATTCGGGGTCGTTTTTGTAGTCTTTGACGTAGCGGCCGGCGAACTGACCGGCGTCGTCGGTGAATTTGCCTTGTTTGTCGACTAGTGTCAGCGAGCCGATGCCGTTGACTTTACCGACCGCCATATCGTCCTGGCCGAAGCTGGGGGCGGTGTGGACGATGCCCGTGCCAGCGTCGGTAGTAACGAAGTTGCCGGGGATGATACGGAAAGCATCGCCGTCTTCAGGCGTCGGGCCTTCAAGTAGTTGTTCGTAGGAAACGCCCACCAGCTTTTCGCCGGAGAACGGAGCGGAGATGGCCTCGATGACCGGTTGGTTGTGGCCACCGAACCATTTGGAGACGAGCCCTTTGGCAAGGACCACATCGTTGGCATCACCGGTGTACTGGTTCTTTGTCCGGACCTTGACGTATTCGATCTTCGGGCCAACGGTCAGGGCGGTGTTGCTGGGTAGTGTCCAGGGTGTCGTTGTCCAGGCGATGATGTGTACGTCGCTGCTGTCTTCAGAGCCCATCACAGTACCCGCGGCCGCGCCCTCATCTTCACTATCTTCTACGGGGGGCATCATTGGTGTGCTCCAAAGCCACGCAGATTCACTGTCTTTTTTAGCTTTGAACATGGCCACAACGGTCGTGTCGCTCACGTCCTGGTAAGCACCGGGCATGTTCAATTCGTGCGAGCTGAGGCCCGTGCCCGCCGCCGGGGAAAACGGCTGAACGGTGTAGCCTTTGTACATTAGTCCCTTGTCGTAAATCTGCTTGAGTAGCCACCAAACGGATTCCATGTACTCTTTCTCGTAGGTGACGTAGGGGTTCTTCAGATCGACCCAGTATCCCATCTTAACGGTGATGTCGTCCCAGATGCCTTTGTAGCGCATTACGGTCTCCTTACAAGCTTTGTTGTAATCGTCGACGGAGATCTTGGTCCCGATGTCTTCCTTAGTGATGCCCAGTTCGGACTCCACTTTTAGTTCGATGGGCAGTCCGTGGGTGTCCCAACCGCCTTTGCGCTCCACGCGCTTACCGGTAAGGGTCTGGTAGCGACAGAAAATATCCTTGATCGTGCGCGCCATCACGTGGTGGATGCCGGGCATACCGTTGGCCGAGGGAGGGCCTTCATAAAAAACAAAAGAGTTGTCAATATCCCGCTCTTCGATGCTGCGCTTGAATACATCGTTCTTCTCCCAGAATTCTAGGATTTGTTTGTCTACTTCGGGGAGATTGAGGCTTTTATACTCTTTGTACATCTTAGGAGGTTGGTGAGCCGCAGAGTTGATGAGTAACTCAGCTACTCAGTGACCCAACAACTCGCTAATTAAAAAAAGCTCCGACGGAAGCGTGTCCGTCGGAGCTATCATGCTGTATAACAACAGCGGCAACCTACGGACGCGAAGCGCCGTCGATAATTATGCCGCAAATAATTCGTGCTACTAACATACCGCAAAGGTAACACGTGATTGGCAAATGGGTTGGCGCTGCGGAAAAGGTTTGACTTTGCTTCACTTTTAAGCAAACGAAAGTTTGCTCTGGAGTAAAAAAAAAATGTCGAAAGCCTTGTGGGTAAAAAAAATTATTCTACCTTGGGCTTACAATCGGGCGGTACTATATACGGTTACTGCCTGGTTAATTTAGTTTTCATTTGGTTTTTTGGGGTTATTGAGAGGCAACTTGTTTGCCTCTTTTTTATGGGGTTAAGCGAAGCTTTCTGTTCGTTTGAAGTGGGTTTAAGGCCGCTTCAAACGAACAGAAAGCTTCGCTTATGTTGGAGGTATTATAGGCGTTGGAGGTGTGGCCGGCATTAGAGTAGGTAGGGGCGCGGCCTAACGCCCGGAAAGACCTGACAGTTGGCGATTTCACCGCCTGGCGCTTGGCGGGTAATTGCTGCCTTCGTGCAGACGCGGACATCCGAACCTACTAACGGATATGCCAAGCCTACGGGGCATTTTGACGCCCGAGCCGTTTTCCCTCCCCCTAGGAGAGGTCCAGGGGAGAGGGGAAACGAGCGTACAAATTCACCCAAGAACAACCTCCCCACCGTAAGAAATCTCCACCTTAACGGAGTTAGCAATAAAGCATTTCTTCCCCGCCTCATGGTGAAGCGCTTGGGCGTGTTCTATTTTGCTGGCCTGTGCGATAACTATGCGTGGCTGGAGGGTGACGGAGGTGAAGCGTCCGGCGCCGTCGCCGTCTTCTACTATTGTCCCTTCAGCTTTATCGACGTACTCCAGCACCGTGATGCCATTGGCCGATGCCAGATGGAGGTACCACAGCATGTGGCAGGTGGACAGGGAACTGAGGAATAATTCCTCGGGGTTGTACCGTTTGGAGTCACCTCTGAAACTGGGGTCGGAGGAGCCCGCGATTGTAGGAGCCTTTCCTTCGACGGAGATAATATGGTCGCGTTTGTACGCGCGGTAGTCGAGCGTGCCGGAACCGAGGTTGCCGGTCCACTCGGTTTGGATGCGATAGTGGTGCTGCTTGGACATTATTGTGCGTGTTTAAAACGGAAGTTAGGTCTTACGACCCGGTTATTGCAACTTTGCCCCGTTCTCGCGTTTTTAATAAGGACTATCTTTGCCTTGTCGATGAGGTGGTTATTGTGTCTTGCTAATGCCATGGCGCGACACAAGAACCGCAACGGCAAGACACAAGAAGCACCGATTATATATGCAAAAAGGTACAGTCACAAAATCTACCGGTTCCTGGTACAACGTTCGCCTCGATGAAGAGAGCCCTGAAGGCGATATCGAAATGCGCTGCCGCGTAGCCGGCCGCTTTCGCCTGGAAGACAAAGCCCTGACGAACCCCATTGCCGTAGGTGACCGCGTCTCCGTAGTCATTGAAGGAACGGGCGATGAAGAAACCGGGGCCATCCGCAAGATCGAGGATCGGACGAACTATGTTGTTCGCCAGAGCCCACGCAAAAAACACGAATTGCACCTGCTGGCGAGCAACATTGACCAAGCGGTACTCATCGTAACGCTACTGTACCCTGACGTCAAACTTGGTTTTATCGACCGCTTCCTGTTGATGACCGAGCCCTTCGGCATCCACACCACCATCGTCTTCAATAAGTCTGACCTCCTCGAAGAAGATGACCTGTTGACCTACGAGGCCATTGCCTCGATCTATAAAGACATTGGTTACGATGTACTATTGGTCTCCGCCGAAGACGGTACCAACCTCGACCAGTTCAAGGCCCTGCTGAAAGACAAGCGTAGCCTTTTGAGCGGACAAAGCGGGGTAGGGAAGAGCACTTTGGTAAACGCCATCGCTCCCGACCTCGACCTCCGTACCGGCGAAATATCCGACTACACCGGCAAGGGCACCCACACCACCACTTTCGCTGAACTATTCGATCTGCCTTTTGGCGGCGAAATTATCGACCCACCCGGCATCAAGAACCTTACCTTCAACTACCTCCGGCCGATCGATATCGCGTACTACTACCGCGAAATATTTGCCCTGAGCCCAGAATGCAGGTTCGGAGGAACCTGTATGCACAGAAACGAACCGGGTTGCGCCGTCATCGCTTCCGTCGAAGCCGAAGATGACCGGGTGACGGATCTTCGCTACAACTCCTACCTCACCCTCCTCACGGAAACGGAAGGGCAGAATTACTGGGAGCGGAAGAAGGTATAACCTTTTTCAGCCTAAAGGCAGAGGAACAGGAAAGGGGCACAAACCAGCTGGTTTGTGCCCCTTTCCATTTAGGGAAGTATCCTTGGAGGGTTACTTCAGCGTAACCATTCCTTCGCCAACAAAGAAGCCTTTGTTGTAGAGTTGGGCGGTGTAAGTACCCTCGGAGTACTGCTGGCTTTTAACCGACCAGTCGGTACAGTGGCTGGCGGCGGCACCGTCGAAGGCGAAGCTTACGGCCTTGGTGTAGGGTATCTGCTCGCCGGTATCGGCCATGGTGAATATGCCACTTCCGGCGGCGTCGATCTGGATTGTTTCGCCAGCGGGGTTGATGATGCGCAGCTGGAAGGTTTCGTCGCCGGCCTTAGCCACGGCGTTATCGAGGCTGTTGAAGCATACGTACAAGCGGTCAACGTGGCTCGCGTTATTGCGATCTGCGAACTTACCGTTGCTACGTACTTTCTGGCCCACGATGGTGATGTTGTTGGTCTTCAGTACGCTGGCTACGCCTACTTTGCGGTTCAGCTCCTGGTTGGTGCTGGTGAGTTGCTCTTGCTTGCTTACCAGTACGGCGCGCTCAGTGTTGAGGCTTTCGTTCTGCTGGCGGCTCACCTGGAGGTCGCTGCTTAGCAAGTCACGCTCGGAGGAGAGGCGTTGGTTATTTTCGGTAAGCTTGGCGTTGGCGAGGCGCATGTCTTCGAGCTGGACGAGGTAACCATCGGTTTGTGTGCGGAGTTCTTTTAGCTCACGGCGGGCAGCCACCAGATTGCGGCTGTCGCGGGTGAGGCTAGAAATTTTTTCCTTCTGGGTACGGAGGTCTTCCTTCTGTTGGTCAATCAGTGCGCTCAGCTCCTCGTTGCTGCCGCGCATCTCTTCCAGTTCGGCGAGGGATTCGTAGTACTGCTTTTCGGCGGTGGCTTTGAATTGTTCCATTTCTACCAGGTCGGTGGAGAGTTGGGCGTTGTCGTTGCCCCGGTTAGCATAGCCGATTCCGAGCCCGACGAGGGCCAGGAGCAGCACGGCAATGATGCCAGCCAGCAGTGGGGTACGGTTCTTCTGAGGCGCAGGCGTTGGAGAGAACTTGGGGGAAGGTGTCGGATTATTCTGAATAGCCATGTGGCGTTGGTTTGATGAAAGAGAACTGCCCGCTGTGGTCGGTGCAACGACTAGGAGTGGTCCTCTGGAGTAAATGTTTGTTCCTGTAAAGACAACGTGCATCTTTATGTTCGGGACGGGCTATTAACGTGCTTCTTGTTTGAAGTATTACGGCGAAGTGTCAAAATTTTGGTGTTTTTTCAAAAGGTCTGGGGCCTTGAGGTGTGGGCGCAGGTGCAATGTTAGTTTTATGAGGTAACGGACCAAGCGGATATTATTCTCGCCGTTTGCCGACTATTCCCGAACTTCGCCGTCGCTCCACAACTGGCTCCGTCCGGGGTTACCAGGATTCAACTAGTACAGGATTACTGACAGAGTTGAAGACAACTGCACAGCCCGATCAACCTCAGGGAGGTGGATCGGGCTGTTACGCACAGTTAATTATGCACTAGGTCTTATAAAGTACCTACTGCGCCTGTCATGCACTTTTCTTTCCCTGTCTTTACTTCAAGCTACCTGCCGCAGGGGGGTAGGTAACTTGAAGGAAAGACAGGAAACAAAAACAACATACTTACTTGGTACGACGCTCCTTGATGCGAGCCTTCTTACCAACGCGGTCACGCAGGTAAAATAGGCGGCTACGACGAACCTTACCGTGCTTAACGATGGTGAGGGCGTCAATAGCGGGAGAGGAAAGAGGGAAGATACGCTCAACGCCAACACCGTTGGAAATTTTGCGTACGGTGAAGGTCTTGGTAAGCCCTTCGCCTTTGATCTGGATAACGTCACCACGGAATTGCTGAATCCGTGACTTTTCGCCCTCAGTAATGCGGTAGTCAACAACTACGGTATCACCGGCGCGGAATGCTGGGAGGTTGGTCTCTTTGGTGACCTGCTCGTGAATGAAGGAAATAGCGTCCATAGCGGATAGAATTTTTAAACTCGCTTCTTGCGGCCCGCAAAGGTAAGCCTTTGTTTTTTGTTGGGCAAGAGGTCGGGAAAAAATAGTTGCGGGTCCGCTAGCGAGCTCCAAATCGGACAGTTATTGAACTTAGACGACCACGCCATAGTCTTCCAGGGCATGGAACTGATGCTGCGCGACGCGTCGGGAAAGAGTTTGGTTACAGGAATGAAACGAGGTGTTCAACTATCCAGACCCCCAACAAAATAGCCAGAATAGCTAAAAAGTTAACCAGGTCATTAGTCATCCACCCAAAGCCGGTAACCCGTTCTTTGCCCTCTCCGGGAGCATCGCTGAAGGCGCCGGTGACAAGGTCCCGGTACTTCGCCTGGAAGAGGGAGCCGAGCACGCTGTCCAGTAGCATCCCCAGAAAACCGGCACATACGATTTTGATTGCCGTGGAGGGTTCCACGTAAGGAACTAACCAAAAACAAGTCCCAACGATGAAAGCCGAACCGCCCAGCCCCGCCAGTGTACCAATAATACTGACTCCGCCACTGAGCCCGGGCGGAACCTTGCGCCACTTCACCAAATCATAAGTGGGGTGCCGAAAATATTGACCGATTTCTGAGGACCAGGTGTCGGCCGTGGCGATGGCCATGGCGGTTAGTAACCATACTTCGGTTATCGGATAGATAAGGTAAGCCAATCCTTCTTTTGGCCAGGAAAATGCGGCTAACCAACCATACACCGCACCGTTAGCCAGCACCTGCGTAGCATCCCGAGGTTGCTTCTGCTTCGAATCCCCGGCGGCGGTTTTTACCGGGAAAATTTTGCCGATGAGGCTGCTGCTAAGCAGGAAGAGGAAAAGGGGAAGTAGCCAGACCGTACTACCGCTGCCGATTACGACGACGATGCCCAGCAGCGATGCTGTTAGCGCACCACTAACCGTCAGGCTTCCACGACGGACCATTAGCCAGCAAAAAGGGAGCGCGGCGATTACCAGGTATAAAGCATAATTCGGTGTGGGTGGTAAACCGTCCATTCCGACAAAAAACCAGGCAGCTAGTAGCGGGACGATCAGGTTGTCCAGCCCCCGTGAACCAAGTGCTTCGGCAGCAGTAAGCATCAGTCCGAGGGCCAGCAGATTGCCCCAGCCCAGCCAGGCTCCGAAGGGCAGGTGAAGCCAGGCGAGTAAGCCGAATGAAAGTAGGAAAGCGGCGTTACCCACCAACGATTTTGGATCACCAGTAAGCCGATAATTCTTCCTCGCCCACAACTTTCCCGCAATCGTAGCGGCTGGATCACAAACGGCGAGCACTAGCATGGCGAAGGCGACAATATGATCGTCCTGCACACCAATCAAAATGATTAGAAACGCCAGTGGAAACCAGACAATCCCCCACGCCCTGCGACCGGACTCTTCCCGCAAGAGCTGGTTGGATGCGATGAGGCCGATCAAGCCTAATTCCGCAACAGCCACAATCCAAATAAGTAGACCCCGCTCAATCTCTACCACCGCCACGGCGCACGCGCCGACGGCGATGACGTGCAAAACCTTTCGGGTTATCCAGTACGGAAGCCATCCTTTTCGGGCAGCCGTTTCGCAGAGGATGGTGGTTAGGAGTACGGTTATTGCCAAGGGTAGGAGCATGGGGTAAAGGTAGCGGAGTGTTTTAGTAAATTTCTGCATTTTTAGTCGGGTCGAAGGGGAGAGGCTTACCTTCTTTACTGACTTGCCTTGTATTTTTCTCCGGGCGCCCGCTCAGCTAGCGCTGTCTAAAATTTTCAAGCTTCCTGACGGGTAGGGGCAAGCCCCGCCCGTGCTGAACGTGAGCAGCAACAGCCTTTGACAACCGCCATTTCTTTATCTTGCCATTTCAAAACCTAACCTCTCCTACCATTGCGCCAACTATCCCTAACTTTTATATTTCTTTTAGCTGCCCTGACCGTAGTGGCCCAGACTACCATTCAGGACCACATTCGCGACTTCGCCCAGGATCCCGAGCTGGCCGGCGCGGTGATCTCGATCAGCGTAATTGAGACGGAGAGTGGCCGCATGATCGGGGGGCACCAGGGCCAATTTACTTGCATCCCCGCCTCCACCCAGAAGCTATTGACCACGGCCGTAGCGATGGACGTACTCGGGGAGGACCACCGCTTTACCACCAAATTACTGCTGACTGGAACGGTTAAAGACGGCGTCCTCAACGGTAATATTTATATCGTTGGTGGTGGAGATCCGAGCCTCGGCAGTCCGTACTTGGACGGTGTTCCCGGTATGGATAGGACGATTGATCGCTGGCAGGCGGCCATCGCTACGGCTGGCATCAGGAGAATAAACGGCCGCGTGATTGGCGACGGCAGTTACTTCGGTACCGACGGAGCTTCCGGCGGCTGGCCCTGGAGCGATATTGGTAACTATTACGGCTCCGGCGCCTACGGGCTGAACATCCACGAAAATTTCTATTTCCTTGATTTCCTGCAGCGGGGTAGGGTGGGGAGCATTCCGCCGGTCCAGCGTACCCGGCCGGAGGTGCCCGGTCTGAAATTGACCAATGAACTAAGAAGCGGACCGCGCGGGAGCGGAGACCAGGCCTACGTTTACGGCGCTCCCTACGGCTACAACAATTACGTGCGCGGTACCATCCCCATCGGTACGGGCCGCTTCACGATCAAAGGAGCCATCCCCGATCCTGCCCTGTTTACCGCCCAGCTACTTTGCGGGAGACTGGAAGAAGCAGGCATCTCCGTTAGCCTCCCCGCCGAAAGCGACCGCTCCATTGGCGATGGACTACTGGCTGACGGCCGGGTGATCGATACCTACGTATCCCCGCCACTAAGCGAACTCGTGGACCGGACGAACCTGCGCAGCAATAATCTCTACGCTGAGGCGCTCCTCCGGGAAATAAATAAAATCCGGGGAATGGCGACGCACGAACTGTCTTCTACCGAAGTGATGAAGGAATGGCTCGCCTCAGCCGGCCTGGCGACCGCAGCGATCAGGCTGGAAGACGGCTCGGGCCTGGCGACCCGCAACTTCTTTTCTGCAGAGTTCATGACGGCATTTCTACGGCATCAACGAGGGGAATTACGCTGGCGAAAGAGCATCCCATTAGCCGGCCGTAGTGGCAGCATGCGCGGCTATTTGAAAGGTACGGCGGCGGAGGGGCGCCTGCGGGCGAAGAGCGGTTCCCTCGGTGCAGTCCGCGCCTACGCCGGCTATGTCGATCGGGCGGATGGGGAACAGCTTGCCTTTGCTATATTGGTTAATAACTTTACCATTGGGAGCAAGAATTTGCAAGGTAAGATGCATGCGCTGATGTTGGAGCTTTGCCGGGCGCAACTTTAGCACCGTTTAATCACTTGTACCAATGCTGGAGTGGATTCCATACCTTCGGCCCAAGTTAAACCCTGACCTGATGCGTTACCTCATCCTTCTCGCCCCTATTCTAATGCTGCTTGCCGCTTGCGGTGACACGCCTGCACCGGTGATCGATGAATCTATCTACGCTAAGGTGGATCCGGAGGCCGACGCGCGTTCCCGCATGATCTGGCAAAATCCTGGCGCGGTGATGGACGCCATGGGTGACATCCGCGAACGGGTGATCGCCGACATTGGCGCGGGCGAGGGCTTCTTTGCCGCAAGGCTCGCCCCGATCGCCGACCGCGTTATCGCCGTCGAGATTGACCAGAAGTACATCAACTACCTCGATACGCTGCGCGACTTCAACCTGCCGAAGGAGTTCCGTCCCCGCCTCGAGCCCCGCCTCGCCAAGCCTGATGACCCCATGCTGGACAAGAGCGAGGTGGACATCGTCCTGATCGTCAATACCTTCATGCTCATCGAAAATAAGGTAGAATACCTTAAAAAACTCTACCCCGCTCTTCGCTCCGACGGCCGCATCGTGATCGTAGACTGGAAGAAGAAAACAACGCCCATCGGTCCGGTAAAAAACGACCGCCTCGCCATCGGTGAACTGCAGGATATGTTGAAAGCGGCTGGCTTTCACGAGGTTTCCAGCGACGATGCTACGCTGGAGTACCAGTATATCGTTGTTGCTGATAAGAAGAAGCCGGAGTAAGAATTAGAAAATTATGGTTTATCTGTTTCACGTTTCTTGGCGAGGCCGCGGGTGCAAAATTAAGGATGAAGGCAAAGTGTAGCTTACCTGTGCTGATCCCGGAGGGATCAAATCGTTTTAACCCAGGATGCAGAGAACGGCGTTAGCCCCGACCGGAATCCGGGGATAGGAGGACAGACCAGAGAGAAGCGAAGTACCTACCGGAGGGCCCGGGTAGCCAGGTGGAGAACTCAGCTCTAAAAACCTCCCCCTGCACCAGCGTCCGCGCCCCCGAAAATACTAATCCTTGTCTAACCACCGCAGCATAAGCGGAATCAGCATCAAGTCAGAAAGAACCGCACTAACCAGCGTCAAACTGATCAGTAAACCGATCGTGACGCTTGGCGGATGGATGCTGAATAACATCACCAGAAAGCCGAAGAACAGGACGATGGAGGTAAGCACGATCGCCTTACCCGCTTCCTTGAAAGTAAGGTGAATGGACTCTTCTACATCTAGTCCCTTGGCCCGGGCCAGCCGGTATTTGGCCAGAAAATGAATCGTATCGTCCACCGCAATACCGAAGATGATGGCGAAGACGATGCTTACACCTGCCTCCAGCTCGATGCCCGTAAAGCCGAGCACTGCCCCGGCAAAAAGCAAGGGTAAAAGGTTGGGGACGAGGCTGACGAAGAGCATCTTCCAGCTCTTGAACAGAATCCCCATCAGGATGCAAACGATCAAAATCGCCAGCCCCAGCCCCTGCAGTAGGTTCTCCCGGATGTACTGGGAATTTTTGTCGATAATAACGCCGGTACCGGTACTGCGGACTTCCACCAGCGATGTGTCGATATTGGCGTTCACCCACGTATCGGTGCGGGTGAGGAAGGCCTGGATACTATCGGCGCCGAGGTCGTTGAGGCGGCTGGTGATGCGCGCCTTTTTCTCATCCTTGCTCATCAGGATGTTGAGGTTTACGGCGGGGATCTGCCGGGCGAGACGTTGGTACTTGGCGTAGGTCTGCTTATCCGTTGGGAGGACGTAGGCATCCGGTCGGTTGTTGTTGAACATCTGGTTGATGCTGCGGTAAACCGCCGTGATGCTGGCCGTGCTCTGCACCGCATCGAACTGCTTGACGTAGTCTTCGATTTTACCAATCTCCTGCATCACGGTGAAGTCGGTGATTTTAGCGGTGTCCCGCGCCGTTACGGCCATTTCGAAGGGGCGGAAGCCGGCCAGTTCGCGTTCGAAGAAGAGGAAATCGGCAGTAATTTTCTTCCCTTTTGGTAAGGAGGAAGTGATGCGGTTATTGGTCGTGATCATGCTGATACCGAGGGCACAAAGTACGGCAACCACTACCGCTCCGATCTTAATCTTACCCGGGCTGAAGCGGGTGAATTTGTAAGCGCGTTCTAGTAACCGGTCCCAAAAAGCCTGCTGGCGACCGATTTTCACGATCTGGTCCACGCTGAGGTAGGAGAGCAGTGAAGTGGTGAAAAAGATGACCGTAACGAAAGCGACCATAACCCCCAGCGCGGCGTTGATGCCGAAATCGCGGATGGGGTTGATCCGGCTCGTTAGCAGGGCTGCGAAGCCGACACCTGTGGTGAGTGAGGTCAGCAGCGTCGCCATTCCGATCTCTTTGATCGTGATGCGGATGGCGGTTTCCTTGTCTCTACCCGCCCGTAACTCATCGATGTACTTAGACATGATGTGGATCACATCCGACGTGCCGACGATGATCATCAGCACGGGGTAAAGCGCGGCGATGGCGTTTAATTCTCGGCCCATCAGACCGAGGGTGCCGAGGAAAAGCAGTAAGCCTAGCCCAATACTGGCCAAGGAAACGATGATGCCCAACGGCCGCCGAAATAGCAAAAACATGATGAAGAAAACAAGGAAACCGGAAACCACCGCCGATACGGTTACCTCCCGGATTTGCATGTCTACCATCTCCCGTTGAAAGAAAGCGGAACCGAGGTAATGATAGTCGTCGAAGGTATAGTTAGCCATTAAACTGTCTACCCCGCCCATCAGTTCCCTGCTTTTGTCGACGCTGGAAGGACCGTCTCCCTGGCCAGTAAGATTGATCAGGCCTTCGGTCTTGAGTAGAACAACGAGCGCTGTACCTTTCTCGTTGATGAGGGTATTGAGGAACCGCTCGTCCTGCATAATCCGCAAGCTGTCCTGGGCGTAGAGGCTCGGATCGTCGCGGTGGATGGCTGGGATGGTGGTGACGGCAAAAGGCGTCTTGAGCGGATAAGCGAAGGTAGTCAGTGACTGGACGCCCTCGATGTACTTGAGGTCGCGAGCCTTAAGGGCGAAGTCGTGCGCATCATCGAGGAAGGTAGAGTCGAAAACACCGTCCTTTCGCTCAAGCGCGACGAGAAGAAAATTATCGTCTCCTTCAAACTCTTCAACGAATTCGAGGAAGAACGCTAGGTCATCATCGCCCCGTGGGAAGAACTGACTGAAGTCAAAGCTGAACTTCAGG
The DNA here is from genome assembly GCA_026421165.1 of Lewinella sp. Taxonomy (GTDB): domain Bacteria; phylum Bacteroidota; class Bacteroidia; order Chitinophagales; family Saprospiraceae; genus Neolewinella. The sequence goes on from JAPKCQ010000051.1 coordinate 17,500, forward strand.
TTGAAGCAACCGTAAACAGCTGCTGCGGCGAAGAAGGCGAAGGCGATTAGAACTGGTAGGCGGTACTTGCGCATAGAGTAGTTAGTCAAACAGTCACGTAGTCAAACAGGAGATAGTCAGAAGGTCAATTTCTGCTCACTATGCGTTGCACTAGTTCAAAGCAGCGGGCCTTGAAATAGTTGGGCCATTCGACTCTTTAGTGACTTACTTTTTACGGGGGCTACCCTTGCGTGGCCCTTCGGATTGGCCGTCGCTACTTCTCGGCTTGCGTTTGTACACGAGGTGCATCCGGCTGGTGAGCGGATTGGCACTGTCTTCGGTGTGGCGTTCGCGGTTCTGGAAGGTCTGGCGGGCGACGAAGAGGGCAGAGATGAAGGAGGCTGGATCAGCCTCGTCTTTCCCGACGATATCGTAGGCGGTACCGTGGTCCGGGCTGGTACGGATAGCGGGCAGGCCGGCGGTGAAATTGACGCCCTTGCCGAAGCTGAGGGCCTTGAAGGGGATCAATCCCTGATCATGGTACATCGCCAGTACGGCGTCGTAAGTGTTCTGCTTTCTGGAGCCGAAAAAGCCGTCGGCGGGGAAGGGGCCCATTGCGAGAATACCTTTCTTTTTAGCTTCCTCTACGGCGGGACGGACGATTTCAATGTCCTCTTTACCGATGCGCCCCTGGTCTCCACCGTGAGGGTTGAGGGAGAGCACGGCGATGACCGGGCGGTTGATGCCGAAGTCCGCCCGCAGGCTCTCGTCCATGATCTTCAATTTTTTCAGGATGGCTTCTTTCGTAACGGCCTTAGCCACTTCCGCGACGGGGATGTGGTTGGTGACTACGCCTACACGAAGATCATCGGCAACGAGGAACATAAGGCTTTCATCGGCACCCAGCTCCTGAGTAAGCATCTCGGTGTGGCCGGGGTAGGGGAAGGTATCCGTTGGCATTACGGATTTATTGATGGGCGCGGTTATGAGGGCGTCCAGTTGGCCGTCCTTGAGTTCTGCTACGGCGCGGGCCAGGGAGGCCGCTGCGGCACGACCGCCAGCCTCCGTGGCTGTGCCAGGGGTGAACTCGAGACCCTCGGGTAAGCATTCCACCAGATTGATGTAGCCATCTTCCGCGTCTGAAGCTTTTTCCACTGTTTCGTAGGCAAATTCGGGCGCATCATCCGCCGGTTCGTACTGGCGCATGGCTGCTGCGGAAGCGTAGATCACGGGCGTAAAAGCGTCCAGAATACCTTCACGGGTGAGGGCTTTGATGACGACTTCGGGGCCGACACCATTTACGTCTCCTATTGAAATGCCTATGCGTAGTGGTTCCATGGTACAAAGATAGGTGCGCTGGGCGCTTTTAGACGGCCTTCGGC
>JAPKCQ010000323.1 GCA_026421165.1 Lewinella sp.
TATGTTTGGATTCTGCACCACCTTATTTCTAATTACATAATCCCGTTACATGAGACGCTCTGGGATGAATTCGGCCACCGTATCCGCCAGGAAAATCAACGAGGTGTTACGCTTGACCTCTCTTCTCTAGCCCCGGGTGCATATGGCGCTGTTCAAGGAAGCCAGCGCTGGCTCAATCGCCTCATAGTAAATCCCAAATAATCGTAGGTATTCCCGTACTGCTCTTTCATGAAAAAACGGCTCCGCGTGGTGCGCGAAGCCGTTTTTTATAAAAGAGAAATACTGGAGTTTACTTAAGCTTGAAGGCCTTCTTGACCTTAGCTACATAGTCAAGCTTCTCCCAGGTAAACGTCTCAACGTTCATGGTCTTGATCACGCCGGAACCGTCCTTAAAAGAAAGTTTTTTCTTCTCCGGCGTACGGCCCATATGTCCGTAAGCAGCCGTGTCTAAGTAGATCGGGTTGCGTAGCTTAAGGCGCATTTCAATGGCGTAGGGACGCATGTCGAAGAGTTTTTCTATCTTTTTAGCGATCTGCGCATCGGACATCTTCACCTTGGCAGAGCCATTGGTATTAACGTAGATGTTCGTCGGCTCGGCAACGCCAATGGCGTAAGACACCTGTACGAGAATCTCCCTGGCAACACCGGCGGCGACGAGGTTCTTGGCGATATGGCGTGTTGCGTAAGCTGCTGAACGGTCAACCTTGCTCGGGTCTTTACCGGAGAACGCACCACCGCCGTGGGCACCTTTACCTCCGTAGGTATCAACGATGATCTTACGACCGGTGAGGCCGGTATCACCGTGGGGACCGCCGATTACAAACTTCCCGGTTGGGTTTACGTGGTAAGTGATGTCTTTGGTGAACAGCTTTTGGAGGTTCTTCTTCAGGCTTTTTTTCACCTTGGGAACGACGATCTTGATGACGTCTTCCTTGATCTTGGCGAGCATTTTCTTGTCCACGTCGAAGTCGTCGTGCTGGGTGGAGACTACAATGGAGTCAATCCGGATGGGCTGGTGGTTGTCGTCGTACTCGATGGTTACCTGGCTCTTGGAGTCGGGCCGCAGATACTTCATTTTCTTGCCGGCCTTACGAATGGTCGCGAGTTCTTGGAGAATACGGTGACTCAGGTCGAGAGCCAGCGGCATGTAGTTTTCGGTTTCGTTGGTAGCATAGCCAAACATCATACCCTGGTCTCCGGCGCCCTGGTCTTCCTTTTTCACGCGCTCAACGCCCTGGCTAATGTCGGGGCTCTGCTCATGAATAGCGGAGAGGACACCACAGCTCTGGGCTTCAAACATGTACTCCGACTTGGTGTAGCCGATGCGCTCGATCACGTCGCGAGCAAGCGCCTGTACGTCGAGATAAGTTTTGGACTTCACTTCCCCAGCAAGGATAACCTGGCCGGTGGTTACCATCGTCTCGCAGGCGACTTTGGAGGAAGAATCAAAAGCCAAGAAATGGTCAACGAGGTTGTCGCTGATCTGGTCGGCTACTTTATCTGGGTGGCCTTCGGATACAGACTCCGAAGTAAATAGGTAGGGCATATTGTTTACGTTTAGTGCGTGAAGGTAAGGATTACTCTCTTAGTTCCAAAGTGAAGTAGGCCCTGTCATTTGGTCAAAATAAGGGCGCGGCCGCAGGATGCAAAGAAGCCTTCTGCGAAGAAGCAATGCCCGTAGGACGCTCCTATGGTTCTCACCTACCCTGCTCGCTTAAAAACCTTCCATTGCACCTGCGGCCGCGCCATCAATTTCCCAAAAAAGTAATATGATCCTGAACTTGATTCGGAGTCTAAAAAATAGCTAGAACCGGCAGCTGGCTCCTGCTTCAAGACCATCTACCGAAACGATTTGGTCCAATCGTAACCATTCTCCGGAGGCGAGCTGCACAAATTCTTCCGAAAGGTGCGTCTTCAGGTCGCGGAGTAAAGTCGTTTTCATGACCGGTTCTCCGTTCGCATCTAAGTATTCTAGTTCTACATACCGCCGCTGAACAATAGCTGCTTCGAAGTTATCGTAGAAATTGCAGTCGATGGGTTGGTAGTTGGTACGTGTCCACTTTCCCAGATGAGTACGGTATTCCTCCACCACTGCGGCCAGGTCAGGAACGGCAATCCACCCCACCCGTAATACCGGCCGGCCGTACCGCAATAATGTCTTTTCGTACTTATCGTTTTTGGCTGACCCCGAAAAGACTATCACGGCGTCGATATCAAAAGGCGGAATCTTCTCTGTCAACGGATGCCATTCAATGTTCTCCGTTAGCGATCCGGGTTCACCGACCTGCTCATCACCGGGCGTACGGTAGTAGAACCTCAAGGCTATATTAGCTTATAGTCCTCACGTACCGGAGAAAAAATATCCATTATCCTACAATCGGTGAGTGCAGTTCCCCGGTGTGGTACATTTCCGGGAATAACGGCAACCTCTCCGGCTTCGCAAATCCGCTCCTGGTCGTCAACCTCGAAAAGAAACCGGCCTTCCAGCACGGTAGATGTTTGCTCGTGCGGATGATGGTGCAGCGGAAGTTTCGTCCCCGCTGCGATCCGAAAATCAGCAATGGTGCAGTGTTCTGTGTGGACAAGGTGCCCAGTTATACCAGGAAATACCTCCTGTAACGGGAGGTCCTTTTCTTTATTGATGTAGTAGTTCATTAGCCAGTGATATGTCTTACTAAACCACCGTCTACGGTGATGGTCTGACCGGTTATGTACCGGGCCTGAGGAGATAATAAAAAGACTGCCATGTCAGCAAAATCAGCAGGGTCACCGAGTTTTTTCGTTGCTGTTTCAGCCGTGAAACCGGCCTCTGTCTCCTCAAAAGTCAGACCCTGCATCTTGGCAGATTTCTCCAGTACCGTAGTGATCCGAGGTGTAGCGTGGTAGCCCGGGGCGAGGATATTAGCGGTGATGCCGTCTTCGCCCACTTCCCTACTGAGCGTTTTCACGAACCCGGCGACAGCGGCACGCATGGCGTTACTCAGTACCAAGTTATCGATCGGTTGTTTGATGGAAACACTCTCCAGGAAGAGCAGACGGCCGTAGCCTGCTGCGCGTAGAACCGGTAACAGTGCTTCAGTAAGTTGGATTTTCCAACGAAAGGTACTAGCGTAGGCCTGGTCCCAGTTTTTCATCTTCAGTTCTTCAATCCGGCCGGTGGGCGGGCCGCCAGCGTTGAATACGCAGCCGGTGACCCCTTCTTTGACGAGATGTTCTCCTAGTATTTTCACGGCGGTTGCATCGGTGAGGTCGGCGGAGTAAGGCGTGAATCTTTCACCCACTTCCTCTGCCATCGCGTCGAGTTTCTCCTGTCCGCGTGCTACACCGATTACGCTGGCGCCTTCGGCCAACAAGCGAACGGCTACCGCGCGGCCGAGGCCACTGGTTACACCACCTACGCAGAAGGTTTGTTTTTTTAGTTGTAGATCCATTGAGGCTCAAGGTACGTAAGTCCGGTCGTTTGGTCTGTAGTCTTTAGCCACAACCTGAGGTCGCTGCGCGACAGGAACTACCCCACAGAGATACGTGCAACAACCAGCGTGACAAATATTTTTCGGCTTTTCTAGTCAGTTCGACCAGCATTGTTATCCCATTCTACTGGAGAGCGGCCTTAAGGGCAGCTTCGGGCTGGACGACCTTACCCGTCATCTTAGTATCACCAGAATCAACACCGGTTTTTCTCAGGATCTTGTAGGCATCCGCAGCGGAGAGGTTCGGATTAACCGAACGCATCACACCCAGAAGACCCGCCACAAACGGAGCGGCCATACTCGTACCACTGAATACCTTATAGTTATTATCCGGAGTAGTACTGTAGATGGCAACTCCCGGGGCAGCGATTCCCTGTTTTACGTTGTTTACCGTATTGCTAAATACAGCTCGGTTGAGGTTCTCATCGATTGCCGCAACGGTGATCATACCCGTAGCATTTGCGGGTGAGTAGTCTTTAGCATCGCGGTTGCTGTTGCCCGCTGCAGAAACAACAATCGCACCCTGGCTAGTGGCGTACTTGACCGCCTGACTGTAGGCTTTTTGCCGGCTGGCGTTACTTTGGCCGCCGAGAGAGAGAGAAATCACGTCGGCTCCCTCGTCGGCAGCTTCAATAATACCCGCAATGATGGTTTTCTGGGTTCCCATGCCCCCGGCGCTGAGCACCTTGATGCTGGTTACTTCCACGAATGGTTGGGAGCCCGAGCCAGCCAATGAGCCAATACCGATGCCGTTGTTAGTTACTCCGGCTGCAATACCAGCGCAGTGGGTTCCGTGCCCCATGGGATCGTTGTCGTACTTTTCTTCGACGGAGAAGTAATTGTCTTTTAAGTCTTCGTGGTTGCCATCAACCCCGGTGTCAAGGATCGCTATTTTAGCCTGCTTCTTCGGTGTCTGTTTCGACAGAAGTGCGTAGTAAGCGTTCATGTTCATGACTTCCATGACCCACTGCTGACCCGTTTCGGGGTCGTTGATGCTTAATTCTGGATTACGTTTGAGGGCTTCCGCGTCGACAGAGATGAAGGGTTCTACCTCGATCAACTCATTGGGTTCGAAATAGATAACGAAAGGCTGTCGGCGGAGTGCTTCTTCGGCTCTTGCAACGTCGTTTACATCAACTACGTAGTAATCGTCCAGTTCAGTTATGTCGGCAAACTTGGGTATAAACGCAAGTTTAAGGTTCCAGCCCATTTGAAAAGCCATGGCTTTCAATTGATCATCTCCGTGCTCTACCTGTACGAGAAGCTCTCCCTTCGGATCTAGCTTTAGCGCTTGGCCACTATCCTTGTTGTCAGTAGAAACTTGTTCTGTTTGAGTAATGGCCTCACTTGACGAATTCTCGAATTCAAGGAAGTATGCCGCAGCGAAAATCCCCAATGTTAGTACCACCGCCAGCCAGATCGGCATACGCTTCGCTACAGCGAGGCTTTGTACAAAACCGACCATACCCAGCAGCAAGAAATCACGGACAATCCGGGGCAGGGCTTCATTCATAGCTCCACCAGCGGCGGAGACGGTGCTGTAATCGCTCCAGGCCATAGCTGCGACACCAGCATAGGTTGCCAGCATCCAGATGTTTGCATCTTTTAGGTTACGACGCCAGAACCAAAGAGATAGAAGTATAGCTACGAGAAAAAGCATGGTGTATAATTTGCGTCCAAAATAAGGCCAATCAATCAGTTCCTGGCCGTGTTTCGACTGGTATTAAGGGTTCATCGACTAAAGATTACTGTTTTCATAACGGCATTTGTAGGTATTTAGATGCGTCTATTCCATTTTTTGC
>JAPKCQ010000324.1 GCA_026421165.1 Lewinella sp.
GTCAGTTTTTTCGTAGTGCTTTTTGTAGCGGCGGGGGCCGTGCGACTGAACACGGCGAGCCTGCCGGCAGCGTTACGGTTTTTGTAGTGAGGGCTGCGGGTCAGATGGTCCTCAATTTCCACTAATTTCAGCTGGTCACTACTACTCGGTAATGAGTCAATGGGGAAAGAACCTAGGTGGGTACTTGCTTGAATACTTACCGTTGGTAGCATGAGTACAAAGAGAATGCAGAAAGTCTTGTAATTGGCCATGATCTTGTGGTTTAAACAGAGAACACGCAAGTCTGAAAACTGGACGATAGTAATACTATCAAAACCAGTCAACTTACCGTCAAATACCCGATAATCTCCAAATATTACTACTACGAACCTAGTTTTTTTTACTTACTGACCACTACCTCCCAAATTTCCTCTTCCCCGTTCAGAGCCGTTTGTAGCTCTCCGATATTTTTACAGCCGAGGAAGTAATGATTACCGCTTTTGGTTTCGATCATTAACCCGTTGCGGCCACTAAGGGAATAGAACTTTTCATCTACGAGCGTAACCTTAGCGCGGTCCCACTTGCCGAATACGGACGACTTGACGATGGTGCAAGATTCAATGTCTTCCCATGCGATCTTTTTGGTCTTTTCGATCGGGCCCTTGATCCTGAACTTGATCTTCTCGTTGGTAATGGTGAGTTTGGAGCGCAGGCTGGTAAGCCAATAAATGGCGTAACCGAGGCCGGTGGCCAGCAGTAGACTAACGATACTATAAGCGAACGTTCCCTGAGGATTCCAGAAATAGGAGGCTGCTCCGTAAAGCAAGCCGATGATCGCAAAGGCAAGTAGTACGATGATGAACCAGTCGTGGAAGCGTTCCTTTTCCTGATAGATTTTATTGGCCATGATGATTTGTTGTTACGGCATATTTTTTTTGATTATTTGAAAACAGCCTCCTATCCTGCTGTCGAGCACGTGAGTATAAACACTGGTTAAAAAAATTAGTTAGGATTTACAAGAATCAAATAGTTTAAAAACCCTATTTACAATAGTCTGATTTCACGTTTCGCCAGCAAACCGACTTAGGATCGTCAGTTTAACAACGGTTCTGGTTGAAGCGTAGTCATCGTGGTGCTAATCGAGTCGATGGAAAGTCTGCATAGCCTCCTTAAGTAAGCCCCAAAGTATTGAGCAAAAGAAGCAATATTACTGCATAAACCCCGGCAAAGATCAACAGCTTGTCCGCATTAGCCCAGTGATTAAGCAGCAAGACAGCATAGCCAAGACTAACCAGCGCACAGCCGCCGAGGCCAAGCCACGTGGTTTGGTCGAGGGCCTCCACGGCAGACAACAACACGAACAAGTATCCGAACGCAAGCGTAGCGATGATGAGGAGAAATACACAGAAGATGCGGGTAATTTTCAGTTTCATTTCAGCGTGCTTTGTATTTCTTCGAGTACTTTGCGGTGAGAATATTCATCGCAGTGGCCCTTCATTGCTTCGAATGCAATGCTGGCGTTAGAAGTTGGTTGGGTCGTCGTTTTAAGGTAGGTGTCGAAGTCGCGCATGGAGTTATTGAGGTAGTAATTGTCCATGTCTCCCATCCAGACGTTGATTTTGCCCTGCACTTTCGGTCCAAGCTCCGGCCAGTTATTTTTAGCCAGTAGCAGCAGGTCATATTTCTTCCATTCTTCGGCAACGGCCTTGTCAATTGCGCCAGTAACGGGGTCGAAGATGGCTTTCGGCAGGTCGTTTTCTCCTTTAGGGCTATAGAGGGCATTCCAGGAGCCCCACTGATCGCCGGAATCGAGATAAGTACCGGATTTGCCCTTCTTGTTTTCGTCCGAGACTTCCTTTTTGATGGTAAATAATGGCTCGCCGTAGATGTCGCGCTTGCTGGGCAGTTCAATGCCTTTTTTATTGAAGAACGCGTTTTCGTCTTCGTAAACATCAATAAGTTGCATCCGGTGGAAGCTTACGGGATCGGGACTGTAGCTCCAGCAGCCGGCGAAGTCGTCGGGGTAAATGAGTTGGAGGGCCAGGGAGACCCAACCGCCGGTGCTGCAGCCATCGGTAAAGCGTTGGGCAGCGGCTTGGGTCCGGTACTTTTTGTCGATCGCCGGAATGATCTCATTGATCAGAACATCGCCGTAAGGGCCGCTGTTGGCCGAATTGAGCTGGTAAGGATCGCCGAAGGGGCCGTCGCCGTCGAGAAAAACGGTGATGATCTGAGGAGCTTCGGAGGAAGTCCACCATGCGGCAAAATCCTTATTGCCCAGCAGCCGGTTTACGCGGGTGTAGCGGCCGCCATAACCTGCGATATTGTAGCGGACCGGGTAGAATTTATCCTGATTTTTGGTGTAGCCAGAGGGCAGCAGCACCGCAGCTTTTACCATCATCGGCTTGCCCCAGAACTTCGTTAGCGCCGGAGATTTGAGTGTGTATTCTTCCAGCAACGGGTGTGTCATCAGGCCGGCGTCTTTTTGGGCGCGGCCGCAGGTGCAAAGTAGGAGGATGAATAAGCAGAGTATGGAGGCTTTCATTCTTAGTTCTTTAGGTTGTTAGATTCTTAGCCCATTAGGCCCCGTGTGGAAGTCGTCGGAGCTTTACCCTCCAACCTCCACGGCACCTGCGACTGCGCCCAAAATACCGCACAGAACTTTATGGAACACCTAATACCGAACGAAAAGGCCAACAAACCAACGGACGGGCTCTACTACCCCATCATCTCCCGAACATGAAAAATTACATTCATAGCCATGATGGCGGCCAGCGCAAGGCCGAGCAGCCGCAGCCAGGTAGCATTGTCTTGGCGAAATGCTTCGGCACGCGCACGCGCTTCCGGATTGCCAAAACGAACAAGGCCGCGGGCGAAGAGGTAGAGGTACAAACCGATGGCCAGGAAGGCGATTTCGATGATTAAGCCGATAGTGCTGGAAGTCATGCGGCAAATGTACGGCACGTACTCTATCTTGGCGCTCCACCACACACCAAAGTGTCCTTTCCAACCAGTAGTTTATTAAGCGCTACGGACGAAAAGTTCAAAATACCAACGCTCTAACGAACCAACAGACCAAATCGCCACCACAAAATGACCAAACAAGAACAAGCCGCCCTGGAGCACGAAGACGCCATGCAACTCTCCCTATCCCGCCTCAACCACCGGCTGGAAAAGATCAAAGAAGGCGGCGGCAAAAAGCGCATCATGAAGCAGCACGAGAAGGGCAAACTGACCGCCCGTGAACGTGTTGCTGAACTCACTGACCCTGACTCGACCTTCCTCGAATTCGGCGCTTTTGCGGGCTACGAGATGTACGAGGAATACGGTGGTTGCCCAGCTGGCGGCGTAGTGACCGGCTACGGCCGCGTCCACGGTCGCCTCTGTGTGATCGTTGCCAACGACGCTACGGTGAAGGCCGGAGCGTGGTTCCCGATCGCGGCGAAGAAGAACCTCCGCGCCCAGGAAATCGCGATGGAAAACCGCGTGCCGATCATCTACCTCGTCGATTCAGCGGGCGTATTTCTGCCGCTGCAGGACGAGATTTTCCCCGATAAAGAACACTTCGGCCGCATCTTCCGCAACAACGCCAAGATGAGCGCCATGGGCGTACCGCAAATTGCCGCCGTGATGGGTTCGTGCGTTGCTGGAGGAGCTTATCTCCCGATCATGTCCGATGAATCGCTAATCGTTGAGGGCACCGGGAGTATTTTCCTAGCCGGTCCTTACCTCGTTCGCGCCGCCATCGGCGAAAAGGTCGAGGCAGAAGACCTGGGCGGAGCAGAAATGCACGCCTCCGTCTCCGGCGTGATCGACTACAAATGCAAGGACGACCACGAGTGCCTGGCCACCATCCGCGACCTCGTGAGCCGGATGCCCCAAACCGTGCTCACCAACTTCAACCGAACCGAGCCAAAACTCCCGGAGCACTCCGACGCCATCATGAAGGTGCTTCCCGAAGACCGCGCCAAACCCTACCCTGGCCGCGACCTCATCAAAGCCCTCGTCGACGAAGGCGAATTCACCGAATTCAAGGAGGAATACGGCCAGACCTTACTCTGCGGCTACGCCCGTATTGACGGCTGGAGCGTCGGCATCGTCGCCAACAACCGCCTGGTCGTAAAGTCCGGCAAGGGCGAAATGCAGTTCGGTGGTGTGATCTATTCGGACTCCGCCGACAAGGCAGCCCGCTTCATCATGATCTGCAACCAGAAGAAGATTCCGTTGGTGTTCCTGCACGACGTTTCCGGCTTTATGGTCGGCAGTCGCTCCGAGCAGGGCGGTATCATCAAGGACGGGGCTAAAATGGTGAACGCGATGGCCAACAGCGTAGTACCCAAGTTCAGCATCGTGGTTGGCAACAGCTACGGCGCCGGCAACTACGCAATGTGCGGCCGCGCCTACGATCCCCGCCTGATGCTTAGCTGGCCGAGTGCCCGTTTGGCCGTTATGGGCGGTGCGCAGGCGGCTAAGGTATTATTACAAATACAAATCGGCAGCCGTAAGGCAAAAGGCGAGGTAGTATCTAAAGTTGAGGAAGTCGCCCTCCTCAAAAAAATTACCGATCGCTACGATGCGCAAACCAGCCCCTACTACGCGGCGGCACGGCTTTGGGTAGATGAAATTATTGACCCACGGACTACACGGGATTGGATTTCTGCCGGTGTTGAAGCGGCTCAGTTCGCTGAGTTGGAGGAGTGGAAGATGGGGGTTTTGCAGACGTAGGGTTCTTGGTTCTCGACGTGTGATTAGCTGGTGGCCCTATGAACGAAGCCGCAGCCTCAAGCCTTACCCAAACCAGCAGCCACCTTCTTGGCAGCAGCAGCCGATTTCAAAGCATTCTTAGCAGCAGCGGCAGCTTCAGCAGCAGCCTTTTTTGCAGTATCCGCTGCCTTAATCGCTTTCTTCGCGGCAGCTTCCGCCACTTTCGACGCTTCCTTAGTGGCGATCACCGCATCTTCAGCTACTTGCTTAGTCGCCGTTGTTTGGGTTTTCTTCCCAACTGCTGTCTTACGGGCTGATTCATGAGCAGATAGTATGCCCTTATGTTCTTTATTAGTTACCAGGCAGTAGGGAATTGTTTTTGTTTTATAGTCATCCTTAAAGATGCTTTTCATTTCTGCCTTAACCAGCTGAATAAACTCGTTGTGTTGGCTTTTACGTATTGTTTGACAACCTTCCGTCACCGTCGTATTGTTCCCCCCTCTGTGGATGTTAATACTATAATTTCCGAAATCTACTGGG
>JAPKCQ010000325.1 GCA_026421165.1 Lewinella sp.
GCCCTTTTAGACGCTTCGCTTTTAGACGTACCGGACACATGCGGTAGCCTAAAAGCGAAGCGTCTAAAAGACCGAAGGTCGTCTAAAAGCGCGCAGCGCGTCTATTAAGCTGCCATCTTGAGCAATTCAATTGTCTTCTTAATACCTTCCTCCTCAGAGAGCTCTCCGCCTTCGTACTCCACGCCGATCCAACCGGTATAGCCAGCGTCCTTAACGGTTTTGAGAATGCGTTTGTAGTCAGAATCCTTTTCCCAGCCGTCGGCGTCGAAGACGTTGGCTTTGGCGGAGACGGCTTTGGCGTAGGGCATGAGGTCCTTTACGCCTTGGTAGCGGTCGTATTCTTCGAGACAATTACTCCAGTTTCCTTCTTCGCGGGTGATGCAGAAGTTACCAAAATCGGGTAGGGTTCCGCAGTTGTCCATGCCGGTATTTTTGATCACGTTGGCGAGCCATTCACCGTTGGAACTGTGGCCGCCGTGGTTTTCGACGATGACGTTCATGCCCTGGGTTTTTCCGTATTCGGACAGTTTTGCGAGGCCTTCGGTGGCGGCTTTGGCCACTTCTTCGGCGGTGCCCTGGCCGGCGGCGTTTACGCGGATGCTGTGGCAACCGAGGAACTTGGCGGCATCGACCCATTTACGATGGTTCTCTACTGCCTGCATTCGTTTTTTCGTGTCGCCGTCGCCGAGGTTGCCCTCGCCGTCGCACATGATGAGGACGGAGGTTACGCCGTGGTCGTCGGCGCGTTGCTTCATATCTTTTAGGTAGGCCATGTCCTTCGCTTTGTCTTTGAAGAACTGGTTGACGTATTCGACGCCGCTCAGGCCGTAGGTTTCGCGCGTCACTTTGGCGAAGTCGAGGTTATCGAGTTTACCTGCTTTGAGGGTTCTGTGGAGGCTCCACTGGGCCAGGCTGATGTTGAACCATAAGTCGGGCTCGGCAGCAGGTGCAGGGGAGGCTTTTTCGGCCATTTCTCCTGCGGATTTACCGGAATCACCACAACTGAAGAGTCCGGTCGTACCGAGTAGGCCGAGGGCTAGGCCGGCTTTGGAGGAAGTGCGGAGGAAGTTTCGTCTTTGCATGAATGTGTGTTTTAATAGTGTAGAGATACGGAATATTTGGAAGACTACCAGATTTCTTAACTTGGTCTACCAACCAAGTACCAATAACAATGGTAGAGAGCGGACTCAGAACCAAGCCTAACGAGATTAACCTTAAGGACGTCGCCGCCGCGGTAGCTGACAAGCAAAAGCGTAAGGACGGAGAGTGGGTAATGCAGATAATGGACGAAGCCACCGGCGAATGACCCGCGATGTGGGGTCTGAGCATTGATGGATTTGGCCTTCAATATGGTCAATTTAATAACGGTCTTTACCACTACATCTATCTAATTCATCTTCCGCCGTGTCTTCTTACTAAATAGGTTTGAAGCTGCCTTCTGCCGCGGTTTACCATTCTTCTTAAGCGCCGTTTTAGTGGTCTTTTCTATGGCTGCGCAGCCTGATTTGCGTGCGCACCCTGTAGAAATAAAGGAGAGAGAGAGGGACATTAGTACGACGAAAAAGTAAACCCGTGGCTGTTTCATACGTTGAAGGAATTGTGCATTTGCCTTTGAGAACGTCAAATTGGGTATTTTTGCACTTTAAAACTACATTAAACCAAATTTTAGACGAAAAATGTTGCGAGGGGCTTTCTTCCGACCAATATTTGCCGATCTTAATCTAATCCAAAATCCTGAACCAATGAATAAAGGAGAACTTGTGGCGTCTATCGCCGAAAACGCTGGTATTACTCAAAGCCAAGCAGAAGCTGCACTTAGCGCTACTCTTGACGCCATCCAGGGCGCTCTCAAAGAAGGCGACAGTGTCGGCCTCGTAGGCTTCGGTACTTTCTCAGCCAACGAACGCCCAGCGCGCGAAGGCCGTAATCCCCGTACTGGTGAGACCATCCAGATCAAAGCTAAGACCGTCGCTAAATTTAAGCCCGGTAAGAAACTCAGCGAAAGCCTAAACTAGTCTTAACCGGCAAGTTTAATCTGAAAAAATAGCAACCTACTCTCCTTGTGAGGGTGGGTTGCTTTGGTTTTACGGATAAGCGAACATCCGAGCGAACAGCACCTTATAAAAGTAAAGCACAGTTAACCGCAAAAGACTTAGCTTTGCATCTAACTTATCTCTCAAGGAAATCGTTTTCGGAGAAACAACCAAAGATCTATGGCAGACATCAAAGAACTAGAGCGTATCGCCAGTCAGGTGAGACGCGACATCATCCGCCAGGTTTACCTTTGTCAGAGCGGTCACCCCGGTGGTTCACTTGGCAATGCGGACCTGCTTACCGCCCTCTATTTTGAGGTAATGGAGAACGACCCAAGCTTCAATATGGAAGGTAAGGGTGAGGATATTTTCCTTCTCTCTAACGGCCACATTAGCCCGGTGTTTTACTCTGTACTGGCGCACCGTGGCTACTTTCCGGTAAAAGAACTGGCTACATTTCGTCAGATCAACTCCCGTGTACAGGGGCACCCGACCACCCATGAAGGACTGCCGGGTATTCGGATTTCCTCCGGCTCGCTCGGTCAGGGACCATCCGTAGCCTGTGGTATGGCACTGGCCAAGCGTATGAATGGTGACGACAAGACCATCTTCGTACTTACCGGAGACGGCGAGCAGCAGGAAGGCCAGATCTGGGAAGCGGCACTTTTTGCTCCACACAATAAACTGGAGAATCTCGTACTGATCATTGACGACAACGGCCAGCAGATCGACGGCCCGACCGAAGAAGTACTTCGCCTCGGCAGCTTTGAAGATAAGTATAAAGCTTTCGGTTGGGACGTCATGAACATGGACGGTAACAACATGGCTGAAACCGTTAAGGTGCTTAAGGAAGCCCAGGCTAAGCGCAACGGTAAGCCTACGTGTATTGTGATGAAAACGGAAATGGGACAGGGCGTTGACTTCATGGTCGGTACCCACCACTGGCACGGCAAAGCTCCGAGCGAGGAGCAGACGAAAATCGCCCTGGCTCAGCTGGAAGAAACACTTGGCGACTTTTAGGAGCTAGAAACCAGTAACTAGTTTCTAGTGCTCTAGCTCCTAATTCATCCCTCCCATTGCACCTGCGGGTCTGCCCAGATGCCTCTCCTAACAAAGAATTTTATAGCTATGCTATCCTTAGATAAACTACAATCCACCGGTAAAAAAGCCACTCGCGACGGCTTCGGCGCCGGCCTTAAAGCCGCCGGAGACAAGCACGATAACGTGATCATGCTGACCGCCGACCTGCGTGGCTCCATGAAGTCAGAAGACTTCATCAACACCTACCCCGATCGTTTCATCCAGTGCGGTATCTCCGAAGCCAATATGATTGGCGTTGCCGCCGGTCTGGCCACTTCGGGCAAGATCCCGATGACGACGACCTTCGCCAACTTCTCTACCGGCCGCGTCTACGATCAGATTCGCCAGAGTATTGCCTACAGCGACAAGAATGTGAAGATCTGTGCCAGCCACGCCGGCCTCACCCTCGGTGAAGACGGTGCGACCCACCAGATCCTGGAAGATATCGGTATGATGCGGATGCTGCCCGGTATGACGGTGATCAACCCTTGCGATTACAACCAGACCAAAGCCGCCGTACAGGCCATCGCCGATTACCACGGCCCGGTTTACTTGCGCTTCGGCCGTCCCAGCTGGCCCATCTTTATCCCCGAAGATCAGGAGTTTGTGATTGGTAAGGCGCTGCACCTCAATGAGGGTGCTGACGTATCCATCTTCGCCACCGGTCACCTCGTATGGAAGGCCGTTGAGGCTGCCCGTGAGCTCGAAGCCGAAGGTATCAGCGTTGACCTCATCAACATTCATACGATTAAGCCGCTTGACGAAGCCGCCGTCATCGCCAGCGCCAAAAAGACCGGCGCCGTTGTTTCTTGTGAGGAGCATAATAAGTACGGCGGCCTTGGTTCCGCTATCGCCGAATGCCTGAGCAAGAATGCGCCGACCTTCCAGGAGTACGTCGCTACCGACGATACTTTTGGCGAGTCTGGTAAAGCTGAAGAGCTGCTCGAAAAATATGGCCTTGGTGTTAAGGACATCGTTGCTGCTGCTAAGCGGGCGATCGCCAGGAAGTAATCAGTATTTAACGGTTAGCATTCAGGCTACCGCTATTTTGTTCTGTTATAAAACGGCTCTCTTGCTTTGGTAGGGGAGCCGTTTTTATGTTCGGCTTGGTGAGTATTACTCCCATCTATTCAGCGTATCTTCCACCACCTCACGAAAACTTTTTGAGTCTAGAGTACCCCTATCGTAGGTAAAGGTGGCTCCTATGCGCCTGCTGTTTGTATTGGTTATAGTAGCGCTAAACATACGAATTCCGTCACCGTAAACTTCCGCATACTGGTAGCGCAGAAGGTAGTCCGCTGGCTTATTGGGGAAGAGCTAGGTTACCAATGGGCGACGGTCCGATCTGGAAATAGTAGTGTCGGCAATCTGATAGCTATAATCGGTGACTGTAGCCGATTGGACTAGGGTATTGGAACCGATCACGGTAAAACCTTTTCGCGCCAATCCATCCTCAAGGTAGAACCTATCGCACGAAGCCCATCATAAAATCACGGTCCACCGGCCTTATCTTGCCTCGAAATTCAGCCTCCATGGAAAGTCCCATCCGTATAACCCTGGCCCGAAAAAAAACCGAGCTAAAGCAAATAATCGAACTTCAAAAAAAGAACCACCTGGAAGCTGTAGACGAAGACACCGCCAAAGGCCAAGGCTTCCTCACCGCCGTTCATAAATACGAGGTCCTGGAAGCGATGAACGCCGCCGCCGCCACCGTAATTGCTAAAGACGGTACCCGCGTAGTCGGCTATGCTCTGACGATGAGGCGCAAATTCGCTGCCGACGTGCCTGCGCTGACCGAACTCTTCGAGCACTATGATAACGCTATTCACGAAGGTCAACTCCTTGGCGATCAGGACTACCTGGTGATGGGCCAGATCTGCGTTGCAAAGGAAGCCCGCGGTCTCCGCTTGCCCGACCGGATGTATAAATATATGCGCTCTTGCTACAGCCTGCACTATCCGTACCTCGTTACTGCTATTGACGCCAGGAATACGCGATCCGTAAGGGTGCACGAACGGGTGGGGTTTAAGGAATTAGTACGCTTCGTCTCGGAAAAATCTGGTAAGGATTGGATCTTCGTTGCCTGGAACTGGAGAAGTTAGACG
>JAPKCQ010000326.1 GCA_026421165.1 Lewinella sp.
AGAAGGCCGCACCACGGGCACCAGCATCGGCAACCCAACCACTTCCGCTTCCTCCGGCCCAACGGTCATGAACCGCATGAAGCCTCCGTGAAATTCGGCCAAGTGCTTAGAGAAGGATAAAAAGCTCTTGTAGTACAGATAGCCGAAGGGTAACTTCACTTTAGCCAAGATATCGTTTAGAGTGGACAGTCGGGCGACTACTTCGTTTTGGCGCGGCTCCAGCGCGTTGGGCAACTCCTTCAGCATTACCTGGATGCGTGCCGTCAGGTCTATCTCTATTTTTTCGTAGTAGGCGATGATTTGTCCACGGTTATTGAAGCTGCGGATATCGGCCAGGCGCTGCGCCTCGGCGAGTTCTACTTCGTCGATGTTGTCGTCAGCACCAGCGACGAGGATGACGATCAGGGGAATGGCATCGAACATCTGCTGCTGTTCGGCGGGAGTTAGGTTTTCGAATTCTCTAAGCATAACTAGAAAGGTAATTTACCACAAATATACCTGAAACAACGGGCTTGGACAATTACCTTCGCTACTGCCTCCGGCGGTATATTTTAGACAGACTCCGACACGGGTCAGCGCCTTGGCCATGAACTACCTCTTACATTCTACCTTCGCCTTATGCAACAGCTCCCTTTTTTTCTTCTCGCGCTCGTCGCCGGCCTCATGCTTCCTGTTCAGGCGGGGCTTAATTCGGAAATGGGCAGGGTGCTGAAAAGCCCGGTGTACGCCAGCATTGTTTCTTTCGTAGTCGGCCTAATTGCCCTGATCGTTTACGCTTTTATCACGCGCATGCCCTTCGGCAACCTACGGGAAGGCCTCACGTTGCCATGGTATTACTGGATGGGTGGTATACTCGGCGCAGTATACGTTTATGGTCTTGTCGTGCTTACACCACGGCTTGGGGTAGCACTCACCTTCGGGCTTACCGTAGCCGCACAGATGACCTTCAGCCTTGTGATGGATCATTACGGCTGGCTCGATGTTCCGGTGTCTCCAATCAGCTGGTACAGAGTACTCGGCGTGCTAATGATCATCACCGGAGTAGTGCTCATCCGCACAAATTAAGCACCTCTTTTAAGGCGCAGACGCGGGTACAAGGGACGTTTACAACAAAAATCGTCGCCTGAAAGAGAACAGTAAACTTTACGACAGTTTGTGCGGATAGGTATATGCCAATTGTGTTCCTATCTTCCCCGAATGAAAAGGCTAATCCTCTCCTACCTACCGCTCCTCTTAGTACTTCTCTGCTGGTCTTGTGACGCCCCCCCGACCTCAGACCCCAAAACAAACGCCGCAACCACAAAGCGTCCCAATATCCTCGTAATCAACTGCGAAGACATCAGCCCCATGCTACCGATGTTCGGCGACAGTACCGTAGAGACCCCGAACCTGAGCCGCCTCGCAGCCCGGGGCATCCGCTTTCCCAACACCTTCTCCGTAGCCGGTGTTTGCGCTCCCAGCCGCCATTGCCTGATCACCGGTATGTACCCCATCAGCTCCGGTGGCCATCACATGCGGACCATCTGGAACCGCGCAACCCTCGCCAAAGTCGGCCTGGAACCATATGATGTCTTACTGCCGCCGCAAGTAAAAGTTATCCCCCAAATATTTCGCGAAAACGGTTACTTCACCTCCAACAATCAAAAAACAGACTATCAATTCGACCCTCCAAAAACTGCCTGGGACGAACTAGGGCCCAAAGCCCACTGGCGCCACCGCGGCGATAAAGACCAAGCTTTTTACGCGATCTTCGACCTTGAGATCACCCACGAAAGCCAAATCTGGATGACCGGAAAAGGGCAGATGCGCTTCCAGGAAGGCCTCGAAAAGCCAGGCTCCACTGAATTTAAATGGGAAAACGTTTACGCCGACGACGAACGCCCGGCCCTTACCGTTCCCGCCGACGCTAAGCTCCCCCTACCACCCTACCTCGTCGATTCTGAACCAACCCGTACGGACATGCGCCGCGTCTACTCCAACATTGAGATTATGGACAAACAGGTAGGCTTTCTTCTCGGCCAACTCGAAGAAGACGGCTTGCTCGACAACACCATAATCTTCTTCTTCAGCGACCACGGCGGCCCCCTACCCCGCCAAAAACGATTGATGTACGACAGCGGCCTGCGTGTTCCCCACATCGTCGCCTTCCCCGATAACCAGCGCGCAGGCAGCATCGACTCCAGCCTGATAAGTTTCGTCGACATGGCACCGACAATGTTCAACCTTGCCGGAATCACCTTGCCCGCTTACCTCCAGGGCCAGCCTTTCCTCGGCTCCGACATCCCGCCCGCCCGCGAGCACATCTTCGCCGCCGTAGATCGGACGGACGAACACTACGACCGTATCCGCGCCGCCCGCGATTACCGCTTCAAGTACCTCCGCAACTACATGCCCGAACAAAGCTATTACCTCCCCCTCGAATACCGCGAGCAAATGGCCGCCATGCAAGAGTTACTCAAAGGCCGCGATGCTGGTACCCTCACCGACGCCCAGGCCCAGTGGTTCCGAAAAGCAAAACCCGCCGAAGAACTCTTCGATACCAAAACCGATCCCCACGAACTAATCAACCTAGCCTCCGATCCTAAACATGCCGCCAAACTGAACGAGCTGCGCGCGGCAATGGACGGATGGCTCAACGAAGTCGGCGATCTCGGCGCCGAAGACGAACGCGAAATGGTGTCCCGCTTCTGGAACGGCCAGAACGAAATGCCCACCACCGGCCGCCCCCAACTCAAACGCGACAGCCTCGGCCGCTTCATACTAGAAAGTAAAACTGAAGGCGCACAAATTGCCTACCAGGTCACCCCTCCCGGCGAAAAACCCGGAAACTGGCAAGTCTATACCGGCCCGTTTGAGTACGAACGGGGTGATAGCCTCCGCGCCGTAGCACAGCGGATTGGTTACCGGGAAAGTAGTGAGAGTGTTGGATGGTAATTTTTAGACCACTAGCTTCCGGCTCCTAACTTCCAGCCGGTGTAGTCAATCACCTCCTCGGCAACCTCCAGTGGATCATTGTACGGGCGACCGCAAAGGGTCGCCCGTACAAGCTAACGTTTAATCATCGCTAGAGAATAAGCCTAAAGCTCCCGCGCCCAAATATTACGGTAAGCGACCAGGTTTCCGTGATCCTGCAGGCTGATGCTACCGGTTTCCGGATGGGCGGTGTATTTGTGAAGGCCGATGTAGGCCGTCGTTCCCTTTATCTCCCAGTGATTCTGCACCAGTACGCCGTTGTGGATTACGGTCACGTAAGCCGGGCGAACCACCATTCCGTCGCCGTTAAACACCGGCGAGCTAAACACGATATCGTAGCTGTTCCAATCGCCCATTTTGGAGGTGACGTTCACCAGCGGCGGACTCTCTTTATAAATCGATCCGGCCTGGCCATTGGTGTAGGTGTCGCTGCCGTTGCTTTCCAGTACCTGCACTTCGTAGCACTCGTGGAAGAAAACGCCGGAGTTGCCCCGCTGCTGACCTTCTTTACCTGGTTCATTGGGACTACGCCATTCGACGTGCAACTGTACATCTCCGAAGGTGCGGCGGGTTTTGATGGCACCGGCGCCTGCTTTAACGACCAGCGCGTCGCCTTCTACCGTCCAATCGGCCGCGTCACCGCTGCCATTGGTCCACTCTGTTGCGTCCGCGCCCTTGCCCAGTAGAATGATTGCGTCGGAGGGTGGTGGCGTCGTTACCGGAGCGGCCTGCACCTTCGGAGGTACCGGCTCGTAGAATTCAGTCGCTTTGGGATCGGTAATTTGGGCGGAGAGGACCGTAGTCATCGCCACCAGGAAGAGGGTGAGGAATTGCTTTTGCATGGTTTTGAGTCTGTTTTGCGGCAAGATAGGAAAAGCTTAACACCTAGTCGAAGTAATCTCCGGGTAAGCGTTTACGGAGCACCTTCTGGATGCAAGACTCCCATCACTGCGTCATCGGGTGTCATGTACTATCGTCGTTCACTTGAGGTGAAAACGTGTTCGCGCCAGCGAACACGGCCTTCCCACCAACTGCCTGTAGGGAAGATCCCTTGCGGTCGCCCGTACAGGCAAACGTTTTCACCTCGTGTTCCCGACGGGAGTATAATTTGCCAGAGGGAGAGGCTAAAAATGAAATAGCGCCAGCAACGGTTGTTGCAAGGCGCTATTCATTTTTAGTTCTTCGAACGGTCTCGCAGCCAGAGGCTGCTTCCTAAGCGCGCAATCGAAGAGTGCGTCGACCGGGGTCAGACCATCAGGCGGATGGGATTTTCCAGGCAGGCCTTAACGTCGTTGAGGAAGGCGGCGGCGGATGCACCATCTACAACACGGTGATCGCAGCTGACGGTGACTTTCATCACTTTACCTGGTACTACCTGTCCGTCACGAACAACGGCTTTGTCCTGAATACCACCGACGGCCAGGATGGCGGCGTTGGGCGGGTTAAGGATGGCGGTAAATTCTTCGATGCCGAACATTCCGAGGTTAGAAATGGAGAAGGTGCTTCCCGTCATCTCTTCGTTACCGAGCTTGCGGGCTTTTGCCTTCCCAACCAGGTCTTTCACGTCGAGGTTGATCTGACTGAGGGACTTCATGTTGGCGTGGCGAACCACGGGCATCATCAAACCATCGGGAATAGCTACCGCGCAGGAAATATGAACTTCACCGTTCTCGCGGATCGAATCACCCTGCCAGCTGGAGTTCATGATCGGGTGCTTCAGCAGGTTCACGGCACAGGCCTTAACGACGAGGTCGTTGAAGCTGATCTTTACCGGAGCTACTTCGTTGATTCGCTTACGGAACTCCCATACCTTATCCATCGCGATCTCGACCGTGACGTAGAAGTGTGGAGCCGTGAACTTAGAGTTGGATACCAGTCGGGAAACAGCCTTACGCATTTGGCTGACGGGCGTATCCGTAAAGTTCTGGCCACTGGCTCCGAAGGCGAATGCAGGAACGTTCGGGAGCGGCGCGGCGGCAGCAGGCGCAGCGGCTACTGAAGGAGCTACGGCAGCAGGAGCAGCGACGGGAGCAGCAACAGGGACAGCAGCAGGAGCAGATTTTGCGTTTTCAACGTCGGCCTTGACGATGCGGCCACCTTCGCCGGAACCGGTGATGGTGCTGATGTCGATACCAGCGTCTTTAGCCATTGCTTTAGCAAGGGGGCTTGCCTTCAGGCGGTCATCTCCGGATGCAGCCGGGGCTGCGGCAGCAACGGGGGCTGCGGCAGGAGCAGGGGCAG
>JAPKCQ010000327.1 GCA_026421165.1 Lewinella sp.
GCCCGCGACTGGTGAATGGTTGCGGGCCTTTTTTAGTGCGTTACCGAGTTGCTGCCGCTGTTACCGTTCGCGGTACTAGGCTTGGTCCACTAGAGCGAACAAACGCTGCGCGGTGGAAACAACCTAATCTTCGTGTACTTCGTGTGGCGCCTACCTCGCCTACCACGTGCAGAGCAACTCAGCGACTGGTTAATTCACCAACTCAGTACCGTATCTCTAAAACCTCTAACTTCTGATTCTCTCCACCCAACCGAAAATCCGCCGTTTCTCCAACCCAAAGTCCGGTGATGGCCCGGGCGATGGGCGCGGTAAACGCAATCTTCTTTTGTTTAACGTTCGCCTCGTCAACTCCGACGATCTGAAACTCCTGCGCCTTACCTGCGGTGCTTCCCATCCGTAATTTAACGGTTGCTCCGAAACGAACTTCCTCCTTTGACTGGTCTTCCAGCTTGATGACCCGGGCGGTGACGATGCGTTTTTGCAGGAGGGCCAGCTTGCCGTCCAGTACGGTAACGGCGCGGCGCTGTTCGTCTTCGTTCTCAGTGGGTAAGGCTGCTTTCTCAGCTTCTAATTCCAGGCGCTCTTCCCCCAGCGCTGCGAGGCCGTTGGGAGTGACGTAGTTAGTCGCTCCCGTAGGCAGTGGTGCCCGCTCGGGGATAAGGGGCAATTCTTCCTGGTCTGATTCTTTAACGAAGCCTCGGGACATGGTACAGTTTTCTATCCTAACACCTCGCGGGCCATTCACGTTCAACCTAGAAAAGTAGTGGTCTGGACATAAAAGGCGGCGCTGGCAAAATTGCCGACGCCGCAGAAAAGTGTTATTCAAGATATTTAAACATGCCGGACGTACCGGATTTTTTTAAAATTATTTGGTAATGTAGCCTTCCATGATCAAGCTGTTGCGGGTAGCGTGTGCGTCACAAGGAATTTTAAGACCGTTGCTTTCATAATTGGTGTCTTCGGTAAGCGTGACGTTTTGTTGGCTAAAACAAAGAGGCTAAGCAGTAGAAATAGGAGGTTAAAGAGAATTTCGTAGTCGGTTGTTCAGTAAAACACAGGTAGAAAATTGCCGTTTCTCCGGCTTTGTAACACTACATATTACAGAAAGTAACCCGCTTTTATGTCACGAAATTTAACGTTCGTCAATAAATAATGTTTAACCGGGTTTTAGTGACCTAATGATGGCTTAAATGGGGGGTAAGATTTTTACTTTTTTTAACTGGGTGCCATTTTAAAGTTTTATTTAAGGTTGAGCTACAGATAGGGAGGTGGAATATGAGGGTGCGGCAGGTGCACCACGAAGTAGTGGCGGAGCTAAGAAACGTCGATTTAATAGTTGTCCGGTTTTCGGCGCCGTCTTGACTGGGACCATGATTGCTCCGGAGAGAGTACACCACGAAAGTTACCTTTGTCGTTCCGTTCAGGGAAGCCCGTGCCGTTTCCCCCGATCCCCAAGATTACCGTATGCGACTAAGCCTTACCACCTCTGCTCCCGTTAACGTTCTCCGCACCTGCGGCCGCGCCCTGAAAAGCCTGACGGTACTGTTCTTGCTGCTGTGCGTTATTCCCCTAGCTGCTCAGGTAGAAACAGCTTCCATTACCGGTAAAGTAACCGACTTGCTCAACGACCAACCGGTGGATTACGCCACCATCTACGTGAAGGGCAGCAACACCGCTGTGGAATCAGGCACTACCGGCCGCTACCTGGCCACCGTGCCCGCTGGCGAAGATTTCATCCTCGTCTTCAGCCGCCTCGGCTACCGCGAAACGGAAGTGAAGGTGGGCGTTTTACCAGAAGGGAGCACTAAGCAAATTGACGTCGCGCTGGCCCCCACCGAAAGTACCCTGGAAGTAGTTGTCCGCGAAAGTAAAATTGAAGAAGGCGGCATGATCCGCGAGACACCCGAGGCCATCCGCCTGCTGCCTTCCGTGACCGGCAACCTCGAATCTATCCTACCCCATCTCGCCCTCGGCGTCAGTTCCGGCGCGGGCGGCGAACTCACCAGTCAGTACAATGTCCGTGGCGGTAACTACGACGAAAACCTCGTCTACGTCAACGGCTTCGAAATCTACCGCCCCCAGCTCATCCGCGCCGGGCAGCAAGAAGGACTCACCTTCGCGAATATGGACATGGTCCGCAGCCTGAGCTTCAGCTCCGGCGGTTTCGAAGCCCAGTACGGCGATAAACTGAGCTCGGTGCTCGACATTAAATACAAACGGCCCGATAGCCTCCGCGCCGGTTTCCAAGCCAGTTTCCTCGGTGGGTCTGCTTACCTCGAAGGCTCTTCGAAAGTGAATAAGCAGGGCATGAAGAAGTTCCGCTATCTCCTCGGTGCCCGCTACAAAACGAACGAGTACCTGCTCGGTACTCTGGAAACCAGCGGCGAGTACGCCCCTAACTTCGTTGATATACAAACCTACCTCACCTACGACTTCAGCCCGACCCTCCAGCTCGGTTTCATCGCAGACTATAACCGCAGCGTCTACAACTTCGTCCCCGTGGAACGCAGTACCGCTTTTGGTGGCTTCTTCGAAACCCTCCAGCTTTTTACTCGCTTCGACGGTGGCGAGCGCGATGAGTTCCTGACTCAAATGGGCGGCCTCTCGCTTACCCTCATTCCCGAGAAAAAGGAAAATCCCTTTTTTCTCAAGTTCCTGACCTCCGCCTTCCGCTCTGATGAAAACGAATCCATCTCCATCGGCGGCCGCTACAGCCTCGGGCAGCTGGATACCGACCTTGGCTCCAGCACCTTCGGCGAAGTGGTCAACGAACTAGGAGCCGGTGTGCAACAGCAATTCGTCCGCAACTTCCTCGATATTCAGGTCTACAACGCCGAACTACGCGGAGGTCTGGAAGTGAGCAAGCGTACGGCGGAGGTTAATAAAGCTCACTTCCTGCAGTGGAGTGTGAAGGCCCAGCACGAGATCGTCAACGATTTCATCAACGAATGGGAACTGCTCGATTCTGCCGGTTACAGCCTGCCGTTTGATCGGGAATCCGGCGCAGTGGAGCTCTTTCAGGTCCTCAAAACCGAAAACGAAATCAACAGCACCCGCTTTTCCGGCTTTATCCAGGATACCTGGACGTGGCGGAAGGAAGACGTGGCCGACATCCGCCTGAGTGCCGGTCTGCGGGGAACTTACTGGGACCTTAATAAGGAGCTCGTCCTTAGTCCGAGGGCCCAAATTCTCTACAAGCCACTCGGTGGAACAGCCGACATCAGCTATAAACTGGCCGGCGGCCTCTACGCCCAGCCAGCGTTCTACCGCGAGATGCGCGGCCCGGACGGAGAGGTGAATACCGACCTGAAGAGCCAGAAATCCGCCCACATCGTTGGCGGCATCACCTCCGACTTTTACTACGGTAAGCAGAACCCGAAGAAGTTCCGTTTCATCGCCGAAGCTTACTATAAAAGCCTGTGGGATTTGGTGAGCTACGAGATCGAGAACGTCCGCATCAGTTACTCCGGCCAGAACGACGCTACGGGCTACGTGGCGGGTCTTGATCTGCGCCTCAATGGTGAGTTCGTGCCCGGTGCAGAAAGCTGGATCAACCTCAGCATCCTCCAGGCCAAAGAAACCCTGACCGACGTTCAGCACCTGAACGTAACGGGCCGTGGCGAAGACGGTGAAATACTGAGCGAGGAAGTAGAGTATGTCCCCCGGCCAACGGACCAAAATTGGGGACTCAGCCTTTTCTTTCAGGATTACCTGCGCAACAACGAGAACTTCCGTACCCACGTCAACCTGACCGTCGGCGGCGGACTGCCCTTCGGTATCCTGGACAACAACGAGGTCTTTCGCAATACCCTCCGCTTTGATACCTACCACCGCATCGACATCGGCTTCTCCCTCCGCCTCTACGAGCAGGGCAAAACGAAGGACAGTAAACTGTTTAACTGGACACGGGCTACCAACTTCAGCCTGGAGGTCTTTAACCTCATGCAGGTGGCCAACCAGGCGGGCAATACGTGGATCAAGACCATTGGTGCGCAGCAGTATGCGGTGCCTAATCGGCTTACTGGTCGGCGGATTAATTTGCGGGTTATGATGGATTTTTGATTGGAATCCTTTAGTAAAGCAAGCCAAAAAGCCACAGTGGAATACGGTGCGCGCTACCAGTAGTTTCCGTATCGGCAACCACAAAGTGGTTGGGCTCGGTTCTGATTTGTTTACTGCTTTTTTTGGGACCACCTATTTCGAAGACGTAGCGGTCGTCTTTATCCAGCAGAACGAAGTCTCCCTGTTTTGGCAGTCGTATTTCTGGGGGGAGGATGTGCGCTTCGTAACGTAAGTAGTTTAGTTGATTGAGAAAGAAAGTCTCCCGAATTGTGCCGAGTTCCACTTGGTTGGGAGCTAGGTTGTAAAGTAAGTTGGTGTTGTTTAGGTAAATTTTGTCGGGCTTTGTAAGGGCACCAGTATCTTTTGCTTCGTTTTGGAGATTTGTGATCAAGTCTGCCTTTTCCAGCAGCTTTAGGTAGTTCAGTAGGGTATCCCGGCCGATGCCCAGCCGGCTCGCCATTTTGGTGATGTTCGGGAGGAAGGGAACAGAAGATGCGATGGCGAATAATAGTCGGCTCAGTTTCTGGTAATCCGCGTTACCCGAAGTGGTAACCGACGGAATATCACTATCTAAAACTAGTTGGATGACCTCGTTCAGTTTCCTAGAGTAGCCCTGTCCTTCTGATAAGAATATCGGGTAGTAGCCCTCGCGTAGGTAAGTTTTCAAAGCGGCGAGTGGTGTGAACTCCGGATCGGAAAGGAGTTCCGGGAGCAACTCCTGGTGCCGAAAAAGGATATCTTGGTACGATAAGACCGGAAGTTCCCTGCCTTGCGTCAAGAATAAATATTCGCGAAACGACAGCCCCGGAATACGGTACTGTAACGCGCGGCGACTTAGATCTGCTTTTTGCTTCAATATCTGGATCGCGGATGACCCAGTAAAGGTGATTTTTAACTTGCTGCGGTAGACGTCATAGAGCTGCTTGATCTCCTGGGCCTAGGTGCCGTAGCCGTAGCGGTGGACTTCGTCAAGAAATAAAAACTTACCCCCACGGGCAACGAAGTCCATGCCAAAATCAAGTAACCTGTTTTCCTGAAAGTAAATATCCCCCATATCGACGTAGAGTGCCTCAGATGGTGGCATCTGTAGTTCTTTAAGCCGTTGTAGTAATATCGTCGTCTTACCTACTC
>JAPKCQ010000328.1 GCA_026421165.1 Lewinella sp.
GTGAGAATGGCTTCATTATGTCCTGCGTCGGGGCGGCTGTTCGTGTCCGGGAGTTATTTTGGCTTGGTTGGTTGATTTTGGCTTTTGATTTTGCGTGGCCTCGCGTTCTGCGTAAGTAAAAAACGCGGAATAAGACTATTCATAAGTTTTAATGAACCTAGGAACGTCAATTCAACAACTGTCGCCTTTCGGACGTCTGCTGAAAAGCCATAAACAGTTGGCCCTTTTGGCCCGGATATAAGCGTACATTTGATTTGTTGGGATAGCTCGTAACAACGGAATATTGAACAAAGTATAATGCGTTTACACCTGCACATCACGTAACATAAAAAACAACGCACCATGAAAGAGACAAAGTACCCAAGATCATTTTCTCATATCGGAATTACTGTTCCGGATATAAAAAAAGCAGTAGAATTTTATTCAGATGTTATGGGGTGGTATATTATTATGGGACCATCCACAGTTACAAAAGAAAGAGAAACGGCCATCGGGCAAATGTGCATTGATGTTTTCGGAGAAGACTGGAACGAATTTGAAATTGCACACCTGTCCACTTCAGATGGAATCGGAATAGAGCTATTTTCATTTCCACACGGAGTTAAAGAAGCGCCAGCATTCAATCCTTTTAATACGGGGCTTTTCCATTTTTGTGTACAAGACCCTAATATCGAAGAACTTATTGATAAAATTGTTTCTTCAGGGGGAAAACAAAGGATGCCGATCAGAGAATATTATCCAAACGAAAAGCCTTTTAAAATGTGCTACGTAGAAGATCCGTTCGGAATTGTTTTTGAAATCTACACCCATAGTTATGAATTGACCTATTCTTCCGGAGCTTATCAAAATTAAAAGCATGTACACCGTCAAGTAAGGTAAGGAGCAGCCCAACCGCCACTCCTTACCCCGCTCACACTGCTCAGCGTACGGGCCTCACGGGAGTGCCGATTTAACAAACGCCCAGTTCACAGCTCGCCGTCGCGGAATTGACCTTCCCCGGATAAAACCCTGCTCCTCAACCACTCCTCGCACCTGCGTCCGCGCCCTAAAAAGAGCGTAAGGGACGCCGCACAAGTAACTTACGGCTTCTAACCGCTGTACAAAATAATATATCCCTAAGAATATTATAAATAATAGGATTAGAGATATTCTTCTTAGTGAAGAAGAATAAACAAGGGCAAACACTTAGAAACATGAAGGCATTCAATATTCTACTACTCGTACTATTCGTCACCAACATCTCTTTCGCACAAGAGGAAACTGGCATCAAATGGTTGAACCCTGTCAACAGTGAGTTCCCAATCATCGAGGGGCAAGCTTGGCACGGTGAATATGGTCAACCTTACAATCGGCTACCTGATCGTGCTGAAGCCCTTGTGCGAAAACCAGTATGGAATCTCTCACGGCATGCTACTGGATTGAAGGTTCGCTTTCGCTCAAATGCCGACAAAATTATAGTACGGTACGGTGTGGGCCTCGATCATGCCATGAACCACATGCCGGCAACTGGGGTAAGTGGAGTAGACTTATACGCTATTGACAGCGATGGTAAATGGATGTGGTGCCATGGAAGGCGAAGCTTCTCAGACACCATTGTCTATAGCTTTGATCGCTTACGCCCAAATGATGGTTATCATCAAAAGGGCAGAGAATACCGATTGAACCTACCACTTTACAATAGTGTGGAATGGATGGAAATCGGCGTTCCCGAAGACGCCTACTTTGAGCCGCTTCCCGTTAGGAAAGAAAAACCCATTGTGGTTTACGGTACGTCCATCGCACAGGGTGCTTGTGCATCCCGTCCCGGTATGGCATGGACTAATATTTTGAGTAGGAAAATGGATCGACCACTGATCAATCTTGCCTTTTCAGGAAACGGCCGGTTAGAAGAGGAAATAATAGATTTCCTTTCAGAAATTGATGCTCAAATTTTCATTATTGACTGCATGCCTAATCTGTGGAAAGCAACGCTTTACGGCGATGAAGAGCTAAAAAGTAGACTATTGAATTCCGTTCGTCAATTGAGGAAGCACCGCCCTGGCATTCCGATATTGCTGACCGCGCATGCAGGATATACAGATGGATTGGTCAGTCCGGAACGCATGACACATTTCACACGGGTAAACAGGATACAGAAAGACACCTACCTCCAGTTGAAAGAAGAAGGAATCGGTATGCTTCATTATTTGACTTATGAAGAAATAGGACTGCAACTGGACGACATGGTAGATGGTACACACCCTAATGACCTGGGCATGATGCGGTACGCAGACAGTTACGCACTTAAACTCCGCTCCATTCTGAATGAACCGATAGGAACCGCTTCTACCACCCAGCCCAGAATCCAGTACCGCGAGCCAGGAAATTACGACTGGGAGAAACGTCATCGAAAAATCCTGGAGAGGAATGAAACAGACCCTCCCCGGACGGTTTTGTTGGCCAATTCAATCATTCATTTTTGGGGAGGCCTACCCCGCACCAGCGTAGCACGAGAGGAAGAATCGTGGCAAGAGTTCTTCACCCCCATGGGCGTAAGAAACTACGCCTATGGCTGGGACAGGATTGAAAATGTCCTATGGCGGGTACATCACGGTGAACTGGATGGATTTGAAGCCGAAAGAGTCATGGTGATGATTGGCACCAACAACCTGCACCTCAATACAAATCAAGAAATTATTGAAGGCCTGGACCTATTGACACAAGCGATCATAGCCCGGCAACCTAAAGCAGAAATTGTGCTGATGGGTTTATTGCCAAGAAGGGATTATGAGCAAAGGATTAAAATCCTCAATTCACAAATCTCTCTCCTGGCCGGCAAACATTCGCTAGCGTACGCAGACCTAGGTTCAGTTTTCTTGAAAGAAAACGCTGAAATTCAAGAATCCTTATTCTCTGATGGTTTACATCCGAACGAGGCTGGATATCGGAAATTGAGGGAGATGTTAATTCCTTTATTGGAATAAAACGCTACCCCCGAACAACAGCAGCGCTGCGGCCGCCAGTAAAGTGCTAAAACTGAACTCGCTGACCGCCTCCGGAACCTGCCGCCCCTCGCGTTCCTGCCGTTGCTGGGCGAAGGTTACAGATTCCGGTGGCGGCCAGGGCAAACGCATTAGAACTTGATTTGTGAGCCGGACGCTCAAAGACCAATTTGAGGGTCTCAAAGCGCCGATTTCATCCCAAGCCCATTTGATCGCGGTAGCGATTATGCGGGCTTGGGATGAAATCGGTCTTTGAGCGCCCGGTTCCTCACCGATTTAATTCTCAAGGACGCGATTGCCTGCAGCGACGAGCGGACCGTACGCTCTCCGGATAGCCCACTGATCTATGCTTATACCATTGTTTTAAGGGCGCGGCCGCAGGTGCAAAAAAGGCTTTTGAAGAGCAAAGGACGGACGGTACACCGGGCTCCCAGACCCATGCGCTGATAAGCTATACTACTGTCGGCCACTTGAGGTGAAAAGGTGTTCGCGCCAGCGAATGCAGCCTTCCCGCCGGCAGAGGCGATCCCTTGCAGTCGCCCGCACAGGCAAGCGTTTTCACCTCATGTTCCCAACGGTAGCATACCATTAACTTCAGTCGAAGTAAAAGAGTCATTCGTCTAAAGTCTAAAGTTTAATTTTCATGCCTTAATACCAATGATTATATTACGTTATCTAAAAAAAGGCATTGCGAATAAAGTTATTAAGAACAACAATAAACTTGTTAAGTTGTGGACGGGTAGATACCCAGCATAACGTTATCAAGACGTAATAATTCAATTTAAAACAACCGATGAAATCAATTAAAACCCTATTTATTGTACTTTCATTCGGCTGTCTGA
This sequence comes from Lewinella sp., assembly GCA_026421165.1. Taxonomy (GTDB): domain Bacteria; phylum Bacteroidota; class Bacteroidia; order Chitinophagales; family Saprospiraceae; genus Neolewinella. Next base: position 3,824 of record JAPKCQ010000328.1, read on the forward strand.
TTAGCTGCAACAGTAATGTTATAGGAGTCCCAGATTCGCCTTACCCTATTAGTAACGATTCCTTTTCGCTAGATACAATCGCAGATGGCTTCACCATTCCGTACGGAATAGCCATAGTTGAAGACAATGAATACTTTATCACGGATAGGGTTGGAAAAATGTTCCACTTTAAAGATGGCAACCAAACCGAGATAAGCGGAACGCCAGAGGTTGTTACTTTTGGCACTCCAGGGATACCGGCAATTATGCACGGGGGGCTGATGGACGTAAGTATTCATCCTAATTATGCGACCAACTCCTGGGTGTACATATCATACTTGGATACTGATGGCCTGGCAAAGGTGTCTCGACTAAAGGTACAAGACAATAAAGCCAATCAGTTGGAGACTATTTTCAAAACAAAAAATCAAAATTATACTGGAAACGGAATGAGGATAGTATGGGAAGACAGCACTCATTTTTTTCTAAATATTGGAAATTCTGATTGGTCGACGAGCACTAATCCTGCTCTATATGCGCAAGACATCAATGACGACGCTGGTAAAATTCACAGATTGATGGAAGATGGAAGCATACCCGCTGACAATCCTATTTTCGAAAAATTTACATCACCAACAACCATTTGGAGTTACGGGCACAGAGATGTGCAGGGCTTGTACTTAGAAGACTCAACGAATATACTCTTTGGCATTGAACATGGGCCTCAGGGTGGGGATGAACTCAATATAATCAAAAAGGGAAAGAACTATGGCTGGCCTCTTTTCTCTTATGGTATCAATTATGATGGTGCACAGGCTTCCGTGATTTCAAAAGATTCCGCTGCTACGTTTACCGTTTTACCTGAACACTATTGGACAGTTCCGACAGATTATGGAGGTCAAGCTGTTGCCCCTGCCTGCCTGTTAAAAGTTAGTGGAAGTAGTGTTTCGGATTGGAATGGCTATTTTCTTTTCGGTTCATTAGCCTTTAGAAGACTGATGAAATATAATCGTGAAACTGGTGAAACTTTTGGGCTGAATATCGAAGGAAGGGTAAGGACAATTAAGCAACTCCCAAGTGGAGATATCATTGCCTTGATTGAACGGAACGACCTTACCCTGTCAAACGGAATGGTTGTGAGGATAAAGAATTGAATCAAGTAGGGCAAGGAGCAGCCCAACCCCCACTCCTTACCCCGCTCAGCGTACGGGCCCCGCGCACGGGATGCCGATTTAATAGATGTCTGATTTGCGGCCTGGCG
>JAPKCQ010000052.1 GCA_026421165.1 Lewinella sp.
TTGTACGGGCAACCCCTTCGGGTGCCCGTCAAATACCAGCATGTCGGGCCTCATTGTTCGCTCAGCGAACGATCATAAGGATACCCGCAACAGGGATGACGATTTTTTGTCACCAAACACCCTACCTTTAACACGAACCGACGAGCGCGGCTTAAGTCCGTACAACCTCTCCTTTGTAATGGTCTTACGCCCTTTGTTGCTGTCTTTCTTCCTTTTAGCCTTTTCCCCCTTGCTTTTCGCCCAGCCGGAACCCTGCGGTGACCCACCCGTAATGACTTCGTTCTGTGCTGATGCCTGCGTAATCTGCGACATCGACGGTTTCACCGGGCGTAACGATCTTTCTATCCGCGGCCAGTCGGTTAATAATTTTTGTACTACGTTCAATCATAATATGTCGTTCATCGCCTTCATCGCGGGAACGGAGGACTTGAGCATCGACGTAACGGTTGACAACTGTGTTTCAGGAACCGTCCTTGGTCTGGAAGTCGGTATTTTTGAGAGCTTTGACTGCACGACATTCGTTCCCATTTCAGATTGTGATACCGACGTGCGGCCGAACACCACGGTCCGGTTCTCCAACAACGTTCCTATGGTGGTCGGTCAGCATTATTACCTGATGATGGATGGTTCTAACGGGGATATTTGTGATTGGACTTTCGACGTGGTGGAAGGCTCTACTGCCGTCGGTGTGCTGACTACTTCGGGCGTAGTCTCTGGCATCGAAGAAACTTGCCCCGATCTACCGACCCGCTTCGTTACGATGGGCACGGAAGCGGGAGCGGCCCTCTTCCGCTGGAGGGTCGACGGAGACCTGGCCGCTACGACCAACTCTGCTGCTGCGGACCTGACTTTTCCGGCCGATGGTGCCTACGAAGTTTGCGTAACCGCCGGCAACGTTTGCGATGAAGCGCCACCGAGCTGCACCACGGTAAACGTTCGTACGGTCGGCACCCTGACGATTGATACCTTCATTTGTCGGGGCGACGCTTTCCTGGTTGCTGACACCATGCTCACCACGCCGGGAGGTTTTGACTTCACCATCATCCTAGCCAACGGCTGCGATAGCCTTATTGCCGTTACCCTGGCTTTACGTGATCAGGCGAGCGAGTCGATAGACATAAACCTCTGCGTTGGGGAAGAATTTTTTATCGGAAATACGCCTTATTCTACCACCGGCGTCTTTGTCGATACCATCCTGACCGTTGCGGCCTGCGATAGTATCGTTACCCTCGACTTGTTTATGATCGAGTGTGAAATCCGGGGCTCAACGGACTTCGTTCAGCCGGAGTGTCGGGGCGAAGCCAACGGTCAGCTTTTCTTCTCGGTGGAGAACGGAACGCCTCCCTTTTCCTACGACTGGGCGAATATTCTGGATGAAAGCATCGGGGGAAGTGGCTCTACGGTACTCTTCGACGACAATGTGATTGAGGGCGTGCCGGCGGGTCGCTACGAGGTCAACGTGCGCGATAATTTCGGTAACGACGTTGTTTTCTTTCAGGACGTGACGGAGCCGGAAGAACTTTCCGTGGCGGCCACCGCGGGGAATATCGACGGCTTTAACCTCAACTGTTTCGGTGGTAGCGATGGCCGGATTGCCGCTATCGGAGAAGGAGGGGCTTTCCCTTACACTTTTACCTGGAGTAGCCAGCAGAACGGACCGCTCGCTAGTGCCTTGGCCGCAGGTGTTTATACCGTGAGCCTCACCGATGCAAATGGTTGTGTCCGGACGGCAATGGCGGAGATCTTACCACCACTATTACTGGCTCCGGGCTTTGTCTTTACGGACCCGAACTGTGACGGCCTGGAAACGGGTAGCGCAGAAGTTGCCACGATCAACGGTGGAACGGCACCTTTTCTGATCTCCCTCAACGGAGGTGCCTTCGATACGCTGCGGCGGCTTGACGACCTTAGCCCTGGGATGTATAGCTTGAAGGTACGGGACGATAACGGTTGCGTTACTGACAGCTCCAGTAGCCTGACTGCCCCCGGTATCCCCATCATTTTTCCTTGGGGTCATACCTCAACGCAGTTGGGTTGTGAAGTCTCGATACCGACGCGCATTAACAACGTATCAGTAGCCAGTATTAGCTGGCTTAATCCTTTGGGAACGCTTGATTGCGATACTTGTCTTAGCCCGAATGCGCTGCCGTTGAACAGCACCCAGTATGTACTGACGGTTACTTCCGAGGACAATTGTTCTACCACAGATTCTCTAACGGTATTGGTTGAAAAACACCGCAAGGTGTACGCGCCTACGGCCTTTTCTCCCAACGGTGACGGTGTGAACGATGCGTTTATCCTGGGCCTGGGTAAGGCGGCGGTAAGCGTGAGGTCATTACGCATTTACGACCGCTGGGGTGGGCTGGTTTATGAAGGAACTGACCTTGTCCCTAATGAACCTGGTTCTGGTTGGGATGGCCAGGTTGGTGGTGAGTCCGCAGGCCCAGGTCACTACGCCTGGACTTCGGAAATTATTTATTTGGATGGGGTTGAGCTTTCGCTGCGAGGTGGGGTTATGTTGTTGAAGTGATGTACCAAGCAGGACCTTTTTCAGGCGCGAACGCAGGAAGCAGTGCTTGGTTAAACGGCAGGGGACCTTACGGGGTAAGGATGGAAAAGTAGGGGGCTCAGGTCTTGTAAAATAAATAGTTCCTTAATCAAATATTTAGGGACAACTTCTTGCGGGGCTGGCAAATAAACCGCTTATTAAGGTCTTAACTACGGTGAGAATAAAAGCGTCAGGTCAAACCACGTGGTTTTGAGGCGAAACCAGTTAGTCTATTTATACGGCGTTCCCTAGTAAAAACAATATGCAAAAGACATCCAACTTCACCATCTTCCTTGCTACTGTAGTATCATTGGGGGGATTTCTTTTCGGCTTTGATGCTGGCATCATCTCCGGCGTGATGAATTTTGCTGGCCCCTTTTTTGACTTGACGGATGGGCAGGAGGGGTCTATTGTAGCTGCGCCGACGCTGGCGGCGATGTTTGCCATGTTGGTTGCTGGCAGACTAAGTGACGTTGTCGGCCGGAGAATACTGCTGATTATAGTGGCCTTTCTCTACGCCCTGTCGGCTATTTGGTCGGCCTATGCCGGTGGTTATGAAGCCCTGTACGCGGCCCGGCTGGTTGGCGGAATTGCCTTCGGGGCAGCCCTGGTTATTGCCCCCACCTTCATTGCGGAAATATCTTCGGCGGAACGACGGGGTTCTCTCGTCTCCATCCAGCAACTCAATATCGTATTGGGTTTCTTTGCCGCCTTTCTTTGCAACGCCTACCTCAACGGCCTGAACAACGATGGTGCCTACGGACTGACGGATAACACCGTCTGGCGTTGGATGCTCGGGCTTGAATTCTTCCCCGCGATACTCTACTTTATCCTACTATTCTTTGTTCCACGGAGCCCCCGCTGGCTATTCCTTAAAGGCAAGAACGCAGAGGGAGAGAAGGTACTCGTAAAGCTTCACGGTAAGGAGGTCGCCCGCAGGGAAGCCGCAGAGATAATCGCAAGTATGGCCGAAGACGCAGACAAGGAAACCAAAACCAGCATCTGGGAACTCTTTGCTCCAAAACTGCGCTTCCTCCTCTGGGTCGGTATCGCTATTGGAATTCTGCAGCAGGTGACGGGTATTAACGCCATCTATTTTTATGCCACCTCAATCTTCAAGCAAACGGGCATTGGTACTGACGCTGCCTTCACCTCCGGCGTCTGGCTGAGTCTGACGTCGGTGATCTTTACCATCGTTGCAATTTTTCTTATTGATCGGGTCGGACGCCGTAAACTATTACTGACCGGCATAGGGGGCATCGCCATCACTATGTTGTTGTGTGCTTATAGTTTTAAGCAGGCCACTTATACCCTCAATGCTACCGATGTAACGGAACTCACCGACTTGGATGCTACCGCCCTTGGGCCGCTGACGGGTAAGGTTTTTGACAACGATATAGACTTCAAGGACGCGGTAAAAGCCGCCGTTGGTGAGCAAGCTTACAAGAAGTATGAAGGTGATATTCTGGAACGGGCCACCACCATGAACGCGCTGCTGGTAATGATTGGCATCCTTGGATTTGTGGCCTGCTTTGCCTTTTCACTGGGCCCCGTGATGTGGGTGATGCTCTCCGAAATGTACCCTAACGCTTACCGGGGGCTGGCCATTGGCTTCATCGGCTTCATCAACGGTTTTGCCAGTTGGGGCGTCTCCCGGTTTTTCCCGTGGGAGTTGTCTAACCTGGGCAGCAGCCTCACTTTCCTGATCTATGGCACCATTGCGACTCTGGGATTTTTCCTCTTTTTAAGGGTGCTACCCGAAACTAAAGGAAAGACACTTGAGGAAATCGAGCGGGAGTACGTGAAGTGATGTCTGGTCCATATAGAATCCCCTTCACAGCACCTGCGGCCGCGCCCTGAAAACCGTAGTTAATGGTAGATATTTTATAACTTAAGTTAAGTGCCTAAGTCCATTGCATACCTTTCATGTAGTATCTTGGACCTAGCCGAAAAATTTACCTATGATTGCCCCCAAAATTGTTCGTTTTAAGAAAATACTAGTCGCCAATCGCGGTGAAATAGCCACTCGTGTTTTTCGGGCAGCCAGTGAGTTGAAGATAAAAACGGTCGCGATCTACACCTACGAAGACAGGTACAGCCTTCACCGCTACAAAGCCGATGAGAGCTACCAAATAGGCCCGGATGACGAACCGCTACAGCCTTACATTGATATTCCAGCCATCATAAAACTGGCTAAGGAGCAAAAAGTAGACGCTATCCACCCAGGCTACGGTTTCTTATCGGAGAACGTAGATTTTGCTCGTGCGTGCCTCGCTGCAGGTATCGAATTTGTCGGCCCGGCTCCGGAAAGTATGGACCAACTCGGCGACAAAATAGCCGCAAAAAATCTGGCCCGCCGTGTCGGAGTTCCACTAATACAGGACAGCGATAAAGACATTTCCAACCCCAAAGTCGCCGTCGCCGAAGCCGCGAAAATCGGTTACCCCGTAATCATCAAAGCCGCCTCCGGAGGTGGAGGTCGGGGCATGCGCGTGGTCCGCGACGAAAAATCCCTGAAGATTGAAGTCGTCGAAGCCGCCAGCGAAGCCGAAAAGGCCTTCGGCGACGGAACCATCTTCCTCGAAAAATTTATCGAGAACCCTCGTCACATTGAGGTGCAACTGCTGGGTGACCGCCACGGCAACCTGGTCCATCTTTACGAGCGCGACTGCTCGGTACAGCGCCGGTTCCAAAAAGTGGTGGAAGTCGCCCCAGCTCCGAACTTGAGCCAGACGGTTAAGGACAAACTGTACGAATACGCTCTAATGTTGGGCCGCGAGGTAGGCTACTACTGCGCTGGAACAGTTGAATTTCTAGTGGATCAGGACGATTCCATTTACTTTATCGAGGTAAACCCCCGCATTCAGGTGGAGCACACCATTACCGAGGAAATCACCGGTATCGACTTGGTACGGACACAGTTCCTCGTCACGATGGGCTACCCGCTGAGCCACGAAACGATCTTCATCCGTGAGCAGTCCGATGTGGTGGCCAACGGCTTTGCCGTTCAGTGCCGCGTAACTACCGAGGACCCCAGTAACGACTTTAAGCCCGACTACGGAACGCTAATCGCCTACCGCTCCGCCTCCGGTATGGGCATCCGCCTGGATGCGGGTTCTGCTTTTCCCGGTGCTGTAATTTCGCCTTACTTCGACAGTCTTCTCGTGAAGGTGACCAGCTCCGGCCGGACGCTGGAAGGTGCCGCCGACCGCCTGCACCGGGCGCTGCGGGAATTCCGGGTGCGGGGGGTAAAAACCAACGCCGGCTTCCTGCTCAATCTGCTGGAGAACGACGACTTCAAAAAGGGTAAAGCCACCGTCCGCTTCATCCCCGACCATCCGGAATTGATGGTTCCGAAAGGTTTCCGTGACCGGGGCACCCGCTTGCTTTCCTACCTCGCTGAAACGGTCGTGAACGGTAACGCCGACGTGAAAAATTATGACCCGAAACGGAGCTTCCTGAAGCCCGTCGTCCCCGCCTTTGACAGATTTGCGGAGGTGCCCAGCGGTAGTCGTAACCGCCTCCAAGAGCTGGGTCGTGACGGCTTCGTGAAATGGCTGAAAGAAGAAAAGAAAATTCAGTACACCGACACCACCTTTCGCGATGGACACCAAAGTTTGCTCGCTACGCGGATGCGTCTCGTTGATATGCTTAATGTGAGCCGCAGTTACGCGGTCAACCAACCGCATGATGTCTTCAGCATGGAAGTCTGGGGCGGTGCTACTTTCGACGTAGCTATGCGCTTCCTGAAAGCTGACCCTTGGCGTCGGCTACGGAAACTACGCACGGCAATGCCTAATACCATCTTCCAGATGCTGCTGCGCGGCAGTAATGCGGTAGGGTACAAAGCCTACCCGGACAACCTAATCGTGAAGTTTATCGAAGAGGCCGCCCGTGGGTTTGACATCGAGGACGAGGATGGTAAGGTTACCGGCCAGACTGGCGGCATCGATCTCTTCCGCATCTTCGACTCTCTGAACTGGGTAAAGAATATGGAGGTGAGTATCAACACCGTCCGCAATAACACCAATAGCCTGGCCGAGGCGTGTATCTGCTACTCCGGTGACATCATGGACCCGAAGAAGACCAAATTTACGCTTGACTACTACACTAAACTGGCCAAACAACTGGAAGGTGCGGGTGCCCACATCCTTTGCATAAAAGACATGGCTGGTTTGTTGAAACCGCTGGCCGCAACGGAGTTGATCCAGGCGCTGAAGGCGTCGGTGAACCTGCCGATCCACCTTCACACCCATGATACTTCTGGCATCCAGAGCGCGACTTACCTGCGGGCCATCGAAGCCGGTGTCGACGTGGTAGATGTGGCGATTAACTCGCTTTCCGGGCTTACCAGCCAGCCGGGCTACAACTCCATTGCGGCCATGATGCAGGGCCACGAACGGGAGAATCCGGTCAACCTGCCGCTGCTCAATAAGTACGCCGATTACTGGGAGACTGTCCGGACCTTTTACTATCCTTTTGAAACAGAACTGAGGGCTGGGACCGCCACAATTTACGATACGGAGATTCCGGGTGGCCAGTACTCTAACCTACGTCCGCAAGCTAGGGGCCTTGGTTTGGAAGACCAGTTCCCGACCATTCGTAAAAACTACTCCGCTGCTAACGATCTCTTTGGTAACCTGGTGAAGGTGACGCCTTCGAGCAAGGTGGTTGGCGATATGGCGATGTTCATGACCAGTAACGACCTTACGGTGGAAGATATCTTGCGTCGGGGAGCGAAGCTTGACTTCCCCGATAGTGTGAAGAACCTGATGCGTGGCGACCTCGGCCAGATTGAAGGCGGCTTCAATGCTGAAGTCCAGAAGCTCGTCTTGAAAGATGAAAAGCCCTACACTGACCGGCCGAACGCCCATCTTGCCCCCATCAACTGGGACGATGCTCGCAAAGAATACACCGAACAGTTTGGCGCTCAACCTGCAGACGATAAGCAGCTGCTGAGCTACCTCCTATACCCCAAAGTGTACGCGGACTATTTCGCCCACGATGAGGCTTACGGCCAGGTCGCTAACCTACCGTCGAACGCTTTCTTCTACGGCCTGAAGCCTAACGAAGAGGTGCTCGTACGCCTTGGTGCAGGTAAGACGATTACCATTAAGTACCTCAATGTTACCGAGTCGGACGCGCAGGGTAACCGCCTGGTGTTCTTCAGCCTGAACGGGCAGACGCGCAGCGTTACGGTCCAGGACCGTAACTCGGGTAAAGAGGTCATACGCAACGTCAAAGCCGCCGGTCAAGGCCAGGTTGGTAGCCCGTTGATGGGGAACCTGAGCAAGATTCTCGTTAAGGTCGGAGATAGGGTGAAGTCCGGTGATCCGCTCTTCGTCATTGAAGCGATGAAGATGGAATCCACCATTACCAGCCCGGTTGATGGAGATGTGGTGGGCATTGCGCTCAAGGAGAAGACCCTGGTGGATACGGATGATTTGGTGGTTACCGTTGGGTAATATTTTTCAGGCGCGGCCGCAGGTGCAAAGGAAGTTACGGACACCGCTCCTCGCTTTAGACCGTTACGTAAACAATAATTTCGAACATCTGGGCTACGCTCGATGACCGGCCTGATTACTTATGGCTAACACGCTTGTGCGCTATGGTAGACCTCGAATTGTCTGGTCGCCGAGCGCAGCCGAGGTGATTGTTTGTGTAGCGGTATACCCCTCGCGCTTAAGCGTTACCTTCGCACCTATGCAGAAACCTTTATCCGCCTATCTCTCCGAAAACCCGGTATTTAACTACGAGCTTACCATTAGAATAAATTCCAGAAATTACCTCGAACGTATCATCGCCTTCGAGCAAGCTTTTTTGGCCCTGGGGGAGGAATACGGCATGTTTGTCGCTGTTCCCTTTAAGCAGAACATCCACCTAAGCATGGCCCCGCTGCAGGAGAAGTACGCCAAGGAGCGTTTCCTTAGCATCGAACAGCGTAAGACCGAGCGCTTACGGCTACTGAACGTTGAAGAATCGAAGTACTTCCGCAACCGCGTTCGCTACCTGGGCCTGGATGTGCGTGAAGCTGAATTAGAAGAGGGAATTACCGTAGCGCCCGTCAACCACGATGATGAGCTGGAACACCTTGCTGCCGTCAAGATGATGGAGCTGACTCCCGGCCCAGGCCTTGAGTACGAAGAATTAATGGACGAATTTTACTGGGAAGAAGACCTGCGGGTACGGATTAAATCTTCCGCCAATATCTGGCTGGAAACGATTACTTCTGGTGGGGGCGATGAGCCGGAGGTTACCGTGGATAATCGGGCAGTTTCGGGGCGATTTTTACCGATATTTAACGCCTGGTTGGAGGAGTTACGTAAGTTAGTTAAGGCGGAGAAGGGTAGCTTGGTGGCTATTTAACTGTTTGGTCGCCTTTAGGCTGTTGTTCTTCAGCCTGAAGAACAACAGCTTTAAAGCTGTCGAACAGTTGGGTTTCGGGTAATCTTACGCACGTTCCAAAGCCGGCTTGCCAACGGTGACACCACTGTACCGGGCAATACCGAACAGGACCCCCGAAAAGATTGAGTTGGCCAGTAAGCTATTCACCAGGAATGGCAAGCCAGCCGCATAAGCAGCAAGCAGGCCGGCACCGGATTTAGGGTACATCGTACCAGAGGCCCAAACGCCGAAATTCGTAACCAGGAAGAAAACGAGTGTGGCCGAAACTGCCGCTCCGCCAACCTTCATCCACGAAAACTTCACGTTGCGCAGGAAACCCATGCCGAGTAGAACCATCAGGATGATTGCTCCGGTGGTCCAGTAATTCATGCCCCAGTGGAAGCCTTCGTAGTATTCTGCGTAGAGGGTGTTGTTGAGGGCCAGGTCGCTGAGGTAGAAGGCTAGGACTGGTACGATAACCGCGAGCCAGCGCTTAGGTAGGGCTGCAGCTCCGAACAAAGCCATGGCGCCTACGGGCACGAAATTGGGCCAGTGTGGCAGTAACCGGCTGGCAGCGGCTACGAGGATTAGGCCGATGACGAGGAGGAAGTTTTTTGGAGCGGTTGTTGTGGACATGTATGGTGGTTTTTCGAAGGGCAAAGATACGTTTCACTAGCACTAGCTAGTGGATTGATTCAGAAGTTTCGTTACGCCCAAGCCTCAATCTCGTGGTACTGGTTCAACTTTAAATTACGGCTATGCTCGTCAATTTAAAGTTGAACCAGCACCATGATCTCTTCGACTTAACACAACAAACTTCTGAATTAGTCCACTAGATGGGATACCCCGTAAATAGCGTTACTGGTAAGCGCCGGTATTTTGTGCACTGACTGTGCGACAAAGTCAGGGTAACCGCAAGAAAACGAAGGACTACTTTACCCTGTGTTTTGCTCCGGAGAATAGACTTTTTTACCAGCGAGACCTATCGGTACAGGCCTATCTGCTATCTTCCCGGTCCGATAGCCCTGGCCGGAAGTAGTGTGCCGCCACCAGGTCATCGTTTTAGTTGATTATTGCAAAAACTCGAATAGTAGTGAAAAACCAAACTCCCACCCGGGCTTCGTACGCCCTTTTGTCGTTGCCCGCCACCGCGATGGGCTATGCGCTTTGCGTTCAGATCGCCGCCCTTAGCTGGATACTGAACACCAAATATGGACTTAACCTTGAAGAAATTGGATACGTCTGGCTAGCCGGACCGGTAGCTGGTATTCTGGGGCAGGTAATTGTCGGAGCTTTATCCGATAACGTTTGGTTCATGGGCGGGCGGCGGCGACCGTTCATCGTGATCGGTGGTGTAATTGCCGCACTGATGATCTTGGCGCTGCCTAACCTGGGCGTGATCGGTACTGCGCTGGGCGTAGAGAGTATCATTGGGGTCGCTATCGTAGTGGCGCTTACCCTCGACCTGGCGATCAACGTAAGCTTCAACCCGGCCCGTTCCATCATCGCCGACGTAACACCGGTGGGAGATGCGCGGACGAAGGGCTACACCTGGATGCAGACCATCTCCGGTTTCTTCGGCGTACTTGCCTACCTGATTGGTGCTTTCGTGAGTAACTACTTTCTAATCTACACGGGTGCAATTATCGTTTTCTTATTTTCCGTATTCCCGACCTTTTTTATCACCGAGTCACGCGAACTTGATGGGGAGAGCCTGGATGATGGCGTCGCCACTGCTGCGGATATTGGAATGGACGCTATCGATGCGCACGCTGCGGACAAGGCTGTTCCAATTGGCAGAACCAACTGGCCGGTCTTCCTGAAAATCTGCCTAGCCCATTCCTTTACCTGGGTTGGTGTGCAGACGATGTTTATCTACACCTTCGGCTACATCAAGGAGGTGATTATGGGTTACGACTCTAATGCTGCGCTAACCGATGTACAGAACAACGATATTGGCTTTACCATCGGTATTGCTTTTGCCATCCTGAATACCGTTGGCTTCTTGTTGCCAGCGCTGGTGCTGGAGCCGATTGCCGAGAAGATTGGTCGGGTAAGAACACATACCCTGGCAATCGCTGTGAGTGCCGTTGGCTTTTTACTCATTGTGTACATGGGCCAGACGGTCACTTCCTTCTTCGTGCTGATGGCCGTAGTTGGCGTTGGTTGGGCGGCGATTGTGAGCCTGCCTTTCGCCATCATGTCTGAAGTGGTGGACCAGCGGAAGATGGGGCTCATGATGGGTCTGTTTAACCTTTCCGTGGTACTTCCTCAGATTGTTGCCTCCAACCTCGGCGGCTACATCGAGCATGCGGTGGATAAGTCTTTGATCTTTTGGATTTCTGCAGGCACGCTGGGGGTTTCTGCTTTGCTTTGGCTGCTGGTGAAGGAGACGGCCTCTACTGAGTCACTCCGTGATTCGCCAACTCAATAACTCACTACTATCCTTTTGATAACATCCCCAGCCCTGAGTAAATAAACCCCAGCCTTCAGCCCCTGGAGCGAAACCCGTCCATCATTGCTCTTCAACGGGCCCCGCACCTGCGTGCCCGCCAAAGTCTCAATACTGTAAATGACATCGGTCTCTGTAGGGTGACGGACGTTAAGCCAGCCACTGGCCGGATTTGGGAAAACCGTGAAGGCCTCCGTATTGATGTCGACCTGCTGAATGGAGGAAAAGGTGAACGTGCCATCGAGGTCTACCTGGCGGATACGGTAGTAAGCTGTGCCGGAAAGCGGCGCTTCATCGTAGGCAAAGTAGGCCAGATTGCCCGGGCGGCCATCGGCGGCGCTGCGGACAATTGATGCCCAGTTGACGAGGTGCTTACTACGCTCTACTAGGAAATGACTAGTGCCCTCTTCCTGGCTGGTCGACCAGTTAAGACGCACCCGTTTATCTCTCTCGGAAGTGGCGGAGAAGGATTGCCATTCGAGGGGCAGAGCAGCGGTAATTTCTCCTTCGTTAATACTCAGCGTCTGGTTGGCCATCACATCATACAGCGTCTCTACCAGCCCCATTGGCCAGCGGATGACTACGCTGTCGATCACTGTTCTTTCGCCCAGTCCGAAGTGGTTGGTGAGGGAATTCATGATGCCGTAGCTTTCTCCGGAGCGCAGTTCACGGGTCTGGATACCCCAGGCCTGGTCGTAGGCCATAATTCGTGCACCAACGGCGTCGGGGTTAGAGTTTACGCCTTTGAGCTGGATTTTAAGGTGATTATTACCGGTGTTCTGGTTGAGCAACAGGATGTCCGGTGCGCTACTATTGGGGTTGTTGAAGCCGGAGGCATAAGCGCCGTATATGTCAACGTAGCCATCGTTATTAAGGTCGCCGGTAGCGGCACTCTGGATGGGCCAGTCGGCGGTATTGGTTGTGATTTGTGCTGCGGTTCGGAGTGCCATACTTGTACCTTCGTTGTTGAGGTAGAGCTGCACGGGGATGCCATCGCGGTGGGTGAGCAGTAGGTCGATGTAGCCGTCGTTGTCGAAGTCTTCGAAGTTGCACTGGATGCCGTAAGGCCCGAAGGCGAGGGAGTTGTTGATGCCCATGGCCGCGGTGACGTCGGTAAATACACCGTTACCGTCGTTTTTCAGGAGCATGCTCGATTTATCGTGGTTAACGATGAAGCAGTCGAGGTCGCCATCGTTGTCGATGTCGGCAAAGTCGGAGGCCCAACTTTGGGCCAGGGGTAGTAGGCCAATGGCTCCGGCTACGTCGGTGAAGTTACCGTTGCCGTCATTTTGCCACATCTGGTTTAGGCGGCGACCGTCTCTCTCCTGAGAAACGCCGAGGCGGCATTTGCTGAGGTACATGTCGATGTCGCCGTCGTTGTCGTAGTCCGTCCAGATAGAGGCGTAGTTGCCGGAATCATCCGAGGGGACGGTGGAGACGGGGTTGATAATTCTGGCGTCGTAGGTGAGTGCTCCGTAGCTGTCAATGTGGTAGGCTTTGGAGAGTACGTTGTCGTCGCAGGCGAAGTACTCTAACTTTGCGCCGCCAGTGATGGGGGCGAAGTTGGACCCCTGGAGGAGTGTTATGTTCGGAGCAGCGGCATTTGAAGTGAAACCGTAAATCCCATCCGTGTTGGACGCTTTGAGTAGCTGGGTATTATTGTACCCGCCAAGGCCGATATCCCGCAGGCCGTCGCCGTCTACATCCGCCACAGCGAGACTCCAGATATTGCCGTTGAGACTGGCCGGGTAAGTCCAACTGTTGAACGAGCCGCGGGCTAGCTGAAATTCGATCCGAAGCGTCGAGGCATCCTCGAAGCGGACGATATCATCCAGCCCGTCGCCGTCCATATCAACGACGGCCATGGCGACGCCTCCTGAAACCATGCCCGCGTCTGGCAACAAGGCCGACTGGTTGCTGAACATAGGTTGGGCGGTAAGTGAAACCGTGATGGCCATGACGGCGAAAAGGGCTGGAAGGCGGGTTGGCATAAGTAGTGGGTTTTAAAGCGGTTGTCTTGGCGAAAATACGTATAACTTAGATTGTTTTTTTTGATGCTTGTGCTTGGGGGGGACAGAGCACGTAAAACACAGTTCGATGATCGCTAGGGAGCCGGGTTGATAAACACATTGTGCCGATCAGTAAACTCATATTCGAACCTGCTCAACCTGTAACCCGTTACGGCACAAAGCTTCTCTATGGAAGAGACCAACATTTTTAAGCGCACTTTCGCTTTCGTTGAGGACGTCATCAACCAGTACATCGAGGATGACGCCTTAAATCTTGGCGCGGCCCTGGCTTACTATACGGTATTCAGCTTCGCGCCAATGTTGGTGGTAGCGACCTCTATCGCAGGTTATTTCTTTGGCGATAAAGCCATTAATGGTCGGTTGAATGACGAGCTCGGGGGGCTGTTGGGTCAGGACTCAGCGGACACGTTGTCTGAAATAATTAGCAATGCGTACGTATCTGGGGACACCGTTCTGGCCACCACGGTTGGCGTCGGTACGCTCATTTTTGCGGCAACCGGTGTGTTCAGTAACTTGAAGTTCAGCCTCAACAAGATCTGGAATATCCAGCCGACGCCGAGCAATGGCGTCATCGCCTTCATATTTACCCGCCTACTTAGTTTCAGTTTTGTGGTCGGCCTCGGCTTTGTGCTCATGATTACTCTGGTGCTGAACGCGCTGGTCATCGGTTTTATGGACCAACTGGGTGTCTACGTTCCGGCCTTCGGTCCGGCTATAATTACTTTTAGCAGTTGGGTCGTTTCTACCATGGTGACCACCTTTATTTTCGTGCTATTGTTTCGTTATTTGCCCGACGCCAGAGCGCGGTGGAGAGATTTGTGGGCGGGAGCTGTCTTCACGGCTTTACTCTTTGGGCTTGGCCGTTTTCTGATCGGATTCTATATCGGTAACAGCGATTTTTCTAGCACTTACGGTGCGGCGGGTGCGTTGATAACTTTACTTGTATGGACCTATTACAACAGCCAGATCCTATTTCTTGGGGCCGAGTTCACGCAAGTATGGGCGCAGTGGAAAGGCAAACCGATCGTACCGACCGAGGATGCCGTTAAGGTGCGTCGGGAAATGGTTAAAGTCGACGGTAATACGGTGCGACCACAGCCCGGGGGGGCGTTAAAAGCCGATGAAGAAGGGTTAGGTGGCGCGGACGCGGGTGCATAGTGAGGGTTTAAAAAAAAGCCCCATGATGCCTACCGGCACTCGATCAACTTATCGTTAGGAGAGGTACCCCTCCGGGGCAGTTGATGAAGCAATTAACTTCCGAAGCCATTCAGAATTTAAAAAATTGCTTTGGCCTCAAAAGTAATCTCCTCCTTAGAATGCGGGTGTACGAAGCTGATCCACTCCGCATGCAGGTGCAGCCGGTCAGCGGGCTGGCCGTAAAGGTCGTCGCCAACGATCGGGGTGTTGAGGCCGTGGGGGTGGGCGCAATGAACGCGCAGTTGATGCGTCCGGCCGGTAACCGGCCAGAGGTGGACGCGGGTACGGCCGTTTTCTCTACCAACCACCTTCCAGTGCGTCCGGGAAGCTTTGCCGTGTTCGTGACAGACGATCTGGCGGGGCCGGTCTTCGATGTCGCCGCGTAAGGGGAGGTCGATAATGCCTTCGTCTCCGGAAACTTCGCCTTCCAGTAGGGCGACATAGCGTTTTTTTACCGATCGCTTAAAGAACTGGTGTTGGAGTAGTTTGTGGGTATCCTTTGTTTTGGAGAGTAGCAGTAGGCCGGAGGTGCTCATGTCGAGCCGGTGGACGATTAGGGGGCCGGTCGCCTCAGGGTACTGTTGTTTGATCCGCAGCCAGACCGAGTCTTCTATGTTGCGGCCGGGGACGGAGAGGAACTCGTGGGGCTTGTTAACCACCAGGAGGTAGTCGTCTTCGAAAATGATGGGTAAGTTCTTGCCCGCTGCTGGGTTTTCGAGCATTGGGTTGGGGTCTACCTCCAGCCCGACGAGCATGTGGCCGAGGATGGGCTCGCACTTGCCACGGCATGCAGGGTAGTAGTGGCCGTGCTTTCTGATTTTGGAGCGGGGAGACTGGCCCCACCAGAATTCGGCCAAGGCCACGGGCTTATAATCGTGGCGGTAGGCGAACTGTAGTAGCTTGGGGGCGGCGCACTCTCCGGCTCCGGCGGGTGGGGTTTTGAAGATGGTGTCTTTGAAGATGTCGGTCAGGTCGCGCACGTCGCCGTTGGCGTCCAGGAAGCGGTATTCGGCGAAGATGCGGTGCTGGAGGTCGTTAGACATTTTCTTGCGGAGCGCCTTTAGCCGGGCGGTCTCGTTGGTAAGGACTTCCAGTTCGTTGGTGGCGGTTTCGAGGCGTTTGTCCCAGGATTTGATGAGGTCTTTGAGGCCGAAGTGGCGACCTACGGATTGGCGGGCGAGTTGTTCTTCCAGGGCGGAGACCTGTTCTTGAGACATTGTTTCCCGGGCAGCTTCGCGTTGGTGTTTCCTGTCCTGCTTTGCGGCTTTGAGGTCGGCTTTTTCCTTTGCTATTTCGTCCTTTGCTTGTACCTGCGTGCGCGCCAGGTTGTTCTTCGCCAGTGCCAGGTCAGGGGATTGCTCTAGTGCTTCGATTTGGGCGTTGACGGCGTTGACTTCCTTTTCTCCTTTTTTATAAAAACCCTCAGCTAGCAGTACGTCATAGACCGGCGGGACGAAGCCAGGAAGGTGGTTGGAGTCGGCAAGCTTGCCGGAATAGGCGGCGATGTAACCGAGTTCGCCGGCCCCGTTCTCCACTACGAGTACGCCGAACATCTTGCCCTTCGCCCCAACATTTGCTTCATTGCCGTGGCCGAAATCGTGCTGCCAGTCGTTTTGGACTTGCAGGTGATTTTGAAGGTCAGCAACCGCCTTTAACGCGAGCGGATGCGGAGTGTAATGAAACGGAAACGTGAAGCGGTCGGGCAGGGGTGCGGCCGCGGGTGCAGGGAAGGGATGAAGGAATGTGTCGAACGTTACAGTCATTGAGGCGCGAAGGTCGCTAATTTCCTTATCATAGCCTAGGTCTGTCCGAATTGCTGGGAACGCGAGGAGTTTTACGGGGCGGTAAAGAACCACGGCGTCGATTATTAGGCTGGTGAAGCCGGAACAGTTGTTTCGCGTTTCCGGTAGAACGAGAATAAATTTGCACGTCCGGTTAATTAGGTCTACATTTGTAGAACAAAATCTACAAACATAGACTATGCCGCTCTCGAACACCGAAGAACAACTGATGAAGTACCTCTGGGAACTGGAGCCTTGCTTCATGAAGGATTTGCTGGAAGCCTTACCCGAGCCCAAGCCTGCGAAGACCACCGTTGCCACCCTGCTGAAGCGGATGACGGGGAAAGGTATGGTGGGGTTTACCCTGCGCGGTAATAGCCGGGAATACCGTTCGCTGGTGAGTAAGCAGGTTTATTTCGGCAAGCAAGTCAAGGGAATGATATCGGATTTTTTTGCTGATTCTCCCAGCGCCTTCGCTTCCCTTTTTACCGACGGGGCCGACCTGAGCCGGGAGCAGCTGGAGGAGCTTCAGCAAATGATTGATGACCAACTAAAGCATAAGAAATGATCTGGCTAAGCTATTTATTGAAAACGGTACTAATTCAACTGATCGCCTTCGTTGCTTACCGTCTGCTGTTGGATCGGGAGCCGCTTGGCCACTGGAAGCGAGCTTACTTGCTGGGGAGCCTTTTGCTTTCGCTTGTTATTCCACTGGTTGCTGTACCGGAGCTGTTTGTCCGGCCGATAAAGGTGCTGGCCGCTGATAATGGAGCCAACTTTCCTGTTGACGGGGTCTCTGGTATACCGGAGCTTCTTTCTTCTGTTGAAGTGTATTCCCTGAGCGATTTATTGTTGCCGCTGGTGGTAGGCCTTTACTTTCTGGGCGTTCTTGTTTACTTCTTTCGGATGCTGAAGGCCTTATGGTCGGTCAGGACCCGTCTTTCCCGGGCTGTTAGTACGGAGGAGGTTACTTCTGGTGTTCGGCTGGTTGGCCTGTCTGAACCGGTAGCGACCCATACCTTTCTGAACTATGTGTTTTTTCATGAACTGACTCCTCCGGTAAAGGAGGTGTTGGCGCACGAATTGGCGCACGCCCGGCAGTGGCATAGCCTGGACCGGCTGTTCATCGGCGCGCTGCGGGTGGTTTTTTGGTTCAATCCTCTGCTGCGCCATTACGAGCGGGCCATTCGGGTTAACCACGAGTTGCTTGCAGACCAGGCTGTATTACGCCAGGGGATCGACCGCACCTCTTACCAACAACAATTACTTAACGCACTGCGCCGTCCGGCCTCGCCAACGCTTAGCAGCGGTGTTGATTTTTACCTAACTAAAAAACGATTTCAAATGATGTATTTATCCGAAGCCAGAGGCCCGCGCGTCCTGGTAAAATTATTAACCGCAGGCTTTCTCTGGGTAGTTCTCTTGTTCAGTTTTGGGCAGGCTGGTTACGCCCAGACGGCCCCACCGCCGCCACCGCCGCCCACCGTTCAGAAACCAACGTTTCAATGGAGAGAAGGTATCAAACAGTCCGTACCGACGGCGAAGCAGCTGGCCGCGTGGCGGGATAATGGGGACAACCGAATTCACGTGAATAATCGCTTAGTTAAGGCTTCCGTGTTGGAAGAATACGAGCGAACCGACTTCAGCCAGTACTACGTGCTTAAAGCCCCGGAAGGCTCCGCTAAAGACGGTCTACACGTTTACTTGTTTACCGAGAAAGCGTATCCCTGGCCCAACGTACCACCACCACCACCACCGCTGCCTCCAGTGCCATCGGGACCACCTTCCAAAGTTCTTGCTGTACC
>JAPKCQ010000329.1 GCA_026421165.1 Lewinella sp.
CACCTCATGTGCCCGACAGCAGTATAACAGTCTAAAGAACTATCATTTAAGGTCAAGAATATTCCCCATACCATAACACCGCCGGCACCGCGCCTCGTAAAGGTCCATCTCACCGAGCACGACGGTATCCTGGCTCTGGGTCTTGCGGTAGGAATGGGTGGCCAGTGCGCCGCAGTGCGAGCAGATGGCGTGCACCTTGGTGATGTATTCAGCCACTGCCAGAAAGTGAGAGATAGGCCCAAAGGGTTTTCCACGAAAATCCATGTCCAAGCCCGCGACGACGATGCGTTTGCCGCGATTGGCCAACTCGACAACGTGATCGACAACCTCCGGCTCGAAAAACTGCGCTTCGTCGAGGCCGATAACGGTTACATCAGCAGAGACATTGAGAAGTTTACTCGTATCTGAGATGGGAGTGGCCAGCAGTGAGTTGCGATCGTGAGAGACGATTTCGGGTCCGCCGTAGCGGGTATCGATCTTGGGCTTGAAGACCTCGACTGGCTGCCCGGCAATGCGTGCCCGCTTCAGCCGGCGGATTAATTCTTCCGTTTTGCCGGAAAACATACTGCCGCAGATAACTTCTATCCATCCGCTGCGTTGACCGCTAAAGTGAGGTTCTAAGAACATAGTTTTTTAGTCTTTTAGATGGTTAGCCACTTCACAGGAATACAAATGGTACTGATTTTGCGGCGACCAAACCGAACAGATAAATTATCTTCGCGCTAAAGTACCGCTTAAGGGACGGTAACGTAATAACGCCCACGTTTTAAAACGAGTGATCGTGGTGCTGATCAAGGCAGAACGGCGAAAGCGTAGCCATTACTACGGTTGCATCGTCCCAACGCTGAGCAACGCCGTTTTAAAGCGGGAGGCTATTTTTACCGTTCCTATAGTACCACATCCGAAGCCGTTGTGCCAACGAACTAACACACTAACGAACTAATATTCTAACCCCATGTCCCAGTCTTCCTCCAACCGCTTGATCAGCCGCATTACCGCGTTGCACAAAAGCCTTCAGCTGGATGAGGGAGAAAAGGTTTCCTCTATGGAGCGTGACCTAATGCTTGGGTATTTGCGTGAATTATACGAGCTGTACGCTGAGCAAGGAATGGTTCGGGCGAAAAACGTAACACCACCGACTGCTCCGAAACCTTCCCCTGCACCCGCGCCAGCGCCTCCTCCTTATACACCTCCCGCTTCGGCACCACCACCCGTTTTTGAAGTAAAACAGCCGGTAGCTACGCCAACTCCGGAGCCTGCTCCTCCAAAATCTTCCCCAGCTCCCGTAACATCACCACCGTCACCAACTCCTCCACCCGCACCCACCATAAACACGGCGGCCAGTGGAGATATTAAAAAACTCTTCGTGGGAGACCCCCACGCCAACCCCTTCGGCCGTCAACCGCTGAAGGACCTAACAAAATCACTCACCATTAACAACCGGGCGCTGTTTACCCGCGACCTCTTTGGTGGCGATAACGACCTACTAAATACCACCCTGAGCACGCTCAACACCTCCGGCTCAATCGCTGTAGCCCAGCCAGTGCTGGAAAGCCTAGCGCGCCGCTTTGAGTGGACAAAAGAAGGTAAGAAAGAAACCGCCCGTGAGTTCATCGAATTAGTCCGCCGCCGCTATGCTTAAGACCAGCCTAAAAATAATCTTTGCCCTTGTCCTTGCCTTCGTCGCTTTCCTCTTCTGGCAGGCCGAAGTATCCAACTCCGTACGCCCCGCCGTATTGCAAATAGAGCCCGGGGCAACCGAAGCCGACATAACCACCATCGCCTTCGGTAGCTGTAACCGCCAGAGTGAAGCCCAGGATTACTGGCCCCTGATCGGTGCCCATCATCCCGACGCCTGGCTGTGGCTTGGCGACATCATCTACGCCGACCGCTACGGCATCGACGGGCTGGCCGGCCAGTACGACATCCAGAAAAAAGCCCCGGCTTACGCAGCTTTTATTGACGAGACCGACTACGTCTACGGCATATACGACGACCACGACTACGGCATGAACGACGGCGGAAAAGAGTACGAACACAAAGCCGCCGCCAAGGGCCACCTCCTCGAATTCCTGGATGTTCCGGCCGACGCTGCCGTCCGCCAGCGTGAGGGCGGCTACCAAAGTTACCTCATCGGTGAGGGTGACCGCGTAGTAAAGGTAATCCTACTGGATAGCCGCTACTTCCGCGACGCCGTAGCGCCGCCCACAAAAAAAGATCACCGCTACGGCCAGAATAAAACCGGCGACATCCTCGGCGAAGCCCAGTGGGCATGGCTAGAAACAGAATTGCACAACAGCGAAGCCGCCGCTCACGTAATCGCCAGCAGCATTCAGGTATTGCCGGAAGAGCACGGTTTCGAAAAATGGGCCAACTTCCCCACCGCCCGTAAGCGCATGCTCGCCCTGCTGAATGTCACCCGTCCAAACCTCCCACTACTCATCAGCGGGGACCGGCATATCGCAGAGATCAGCCAGGTGAACATCGGTGATTATCCAGTTTACGAGGTGACTTCCAGCGGCCTAACCCACTCCTACGAAGCGGCAGACGAAGCGAATACTTACCGGATCAGTTCACTAATCGGAGTAAAAAACTATGGCTTGCTGCATTACGTCTGGTCTGCCAAAGGGCCCGAACTCCTCGCTGAAGTGCGCGGCATCAACGACGATAAAGTACTGGCAACATTAAGCCTTAACCAGAAACTAGCCCCAGCCGACAAGAAAGCTCTTTCCAAAATAATTTACGCCAACACCACTATGCCCACGGAACTTAAGCCCTGCCCCCAAAGCCCCAACTGCGTTAGCACCCAAACCGATCAGGAAGCTAAGAAACGCGAACCAATCGCCTACGCCGGATCTACCGCCGACGCGAAACTGCGCCTGATGAAAGCCATCGACGGTATGAAGCGTACCCGCCTGAAAACGGAATCCAATAACTACCTCCATTATACGTTTAAAACCTGGCCCATCCCCTTCATTGACGACGTTGAGTTTCTCTTCGATGAAGAAGCCAAGTTAATTCACTACCGTAGCGCCAGCCGGGTAGGCCATAGTGACTTGGGGGCTAATGGTAAGCGGATGAATAAGGTTGTCACGGCGTTTCAAATAGAGAATTAAAGAGAGATAAAATGGGTGAATCCGTTCCGGAAATCCTCTCATTCTGCTACTATCTCACTCTCTAATTCACCACTACACCCTTGTCAGATAAATTCCACACAAACGAGCGCCTGAAGTCCCGCAAGGAAATAGGCCGGCTCTTCGGAAAAGCCGGCCGCTCGGCCAGCGCTTACCCCATCCGCCTTGCCTTTGGGGAGACGGAGGAGATGCGTGGAACCTTTCCCTTTCAGGCGGCTTTCGTAGTCCCTAAACGCCGCTTCAAAAAAGCCGTGGATCGCAACCGGATCAAGCGCTTAATGCGAGAGGCTTATCGTTTAAATAAGCACTTGATTGGCGCGCATACGGAGCCGGAGGTTATTCCGGAACGTCAGTTTGCGTTAATGTTTATTTATACCGGTAAGGAGGAGATGGAATTTGGGTACCTTGATAAGAAGATGAAAAAAGTACTCGGGCAGTTGATGGATAAGTTATGAGCGGGCGTAAACCCTTAATTACTACCCCACAACCGAAAAATAGGCACATCAATAGCAAAAGAAACCATCACCCGGTAGGCCCGCAGGTCCTGTACGGCAGCGCCCGTTCCCGGATCATATTTCCGCACGTTCGGCCCGTTCTGAACGCCAAGTCCGGTAGAAAAAGGAGAGCCCGGCCACTGGTAGAGCACGTGTACTCCCGGAGAGATAATGTTTGATAGCTTGAGTTCGGGAAGTGCCTCTACCGGACTGTCTTCCGCGCCGAAGCGGAAGGCGGCTACCGCGCCAAGGTCCAGGATGGTAGTAAAAAGAGAGAACGTTCCCTTCCGCGCCGACTTGCTGGGCGACCGTAGTTTATTACTGTACATCAGGCCCACGGGCATAAATACGGAGGCCACTACGGCGTTCTCGTTAAAGGTTGCACCCTGGAGGTTGCGCGGCCTGATCAGCGTCTCCCGGGAGACCGACAGGCCGGCCAGCGCGCTGATTTCCAGACTAGCATTATTGTTTCGCTTAAAGGTCGAACTTCCCTTCGGCAGGGCAACGGAGCGTAGAGCGGCAACAAAGGCCTCCGAATCGTCCGCAGCGGCCACATCGGCCATGAAGGTGGCGTAGGTGAAGAAGTTGTTGGACACCCTCAGAGAGTCCCGCTTCTCAAGCGTCTGGATAGCAGAGATGGTGCGGCCAATCTGTTTCTGCAGCACATCGGCCCTTTGCGGAGTGGCGATGAGGCTGGACTTAAGGTCCGCAAGCTTCGTCCGTTTGCGAAGTAAAGATTTACGGCTGGTGGCGGTGGGTGGATCAAACAGTTTGACGATCTCCAGCAGATTCGTAACCGCATACCGGTACTGTCCGGTCTGAGACAAGCGGAACATTTCGTTGAACTGGATACTTAACTCAGGCACGTTCGCAAATGCATCGACGTGTTGGGAGAGCGAAAAGATAGTGTCGGCTCCGGGAAGCGTAAGAACGGGTGCTTCAAGAATAGTCCTGATGGCCTCCGTCACAAATTCGACGGTCCGGATTCGCTTTGCTACCTGCGGCTTCATGCGCTCCTCTGTGGTAAGGGGCTGATGTAGGCGATCGAGGATGGTGGAAAAATCGAGCACAAGACCACCGAGTTGGCGAGGGTCGATGCTGCCAAATTCAGGTACACTAGTCAGCCGTTGGTAGGTGATGCCCCGTAGGAGCATGCTCTGATTCCCATCGAGTAAAACGGGTGCAATGGCTTCTGTCTTTTCGTACTCACCCGCGCCAGCGCCGGTATTGTCCCGGTGGAGAAGGAAAAACAACTGCTGCGACATCCCGAAAATGGAAGCGTAAGTATTGACGTTGCCCAGGGCTGTAGCGAGGGTATCGGCCGTCTTTTCAGTAGCCATGTCCAGGGCTTTACTCAGGCGATCGAAATCCGCACTGACACGGTCCGTCGCCTTGCGCAAATCAGGAAACTGCAGGCTTCTTTCCCCTG
>JAPKCQ010000330.1 GCA_026421165.1 Lewinella sp.
AGCCCGGGCGTTCGGATGCGGTTGCAGGCAATGCATGTCTTTACTGCGCGACTGCCGCTTGTTGAACAAGGAGACCTTTTTAACGAAGTGGGCAGGTCTACGGAACAAGCTCTCCTTCATGGCGGGCAGTTCGGAGCTGCCTACGAAGTGGAAGGCCTTTTTTTTCGGCTACGGCAAACCTACCCTAATCTGGAGCTAATCCTGACGGGCGGAGATGCGGAGTTGCTGGCTGGTCTACTTAGTGTTCCAAATGTTATTTACCCTAATCTGGTCCTGCGTGGGCTCAATCAAATTCTGTCATATTATGTTCAACACCAATTATAAATCAAGTCTGCTTCCGTTGCTGCTTCTGCTTTTCTGTGGAGGCTTAAGTAACGTGGCTCAAAGTCAGGTGTCGAGCTTTGTTGATATTCGTCCGAAACTGAACAGCCCACTAAGCCGTTTCGGCCTGGGGAATCCTGTGGATCAGTTCTATGCTGCACAGGCAGGACTGGGTGGCCTGGAAAGCACCTACCAGGACGGGTTTCACTTGAATATTCAAAATCCAGCGAGCCTTGCCAGTTTGCAGTCCACAAGTTTTGAGGTCGGCGGTTTTGGCCGTTCTGCCAGCCTTGCTGACCGTAACACTACGGTCAACACTTGGCAAGGTAACATGCGTTACATTGCGCTCGGCTTCCCGTTGCGGAATCCGATTAGCCTTAATCTGGCGCGTCAGCAGAATATCTGGAATGGTGGTATGGCCTTCTCGCTTACACCGACTTCTAACGTTGGCTACGACCTTCAGGTCCTTGACGATGATCCCGAATTTGGTGAGACCTCTAACACCCTTAAGGGTACGGGAGGCGGGTACCGTTTTTCTTGGTCTACCGCTTTTCGTTACAAGTACCTTTCTGCCGGACTGAACGTAAATTACAATTTTGGAAAAATCACCAACAGCCGGATTGTGACGTTCAACGATATTGAGGAAGCGCTTGCCAGTGAATTTGTAGAAGATGTAGCCATTAAAGGTTTCAGTTTGGGATACGGCTTGCAGTACGCCTACAACTTCAAGGACGTGGACAAAAACGGCGAACGGAGGCCCAACGGTAAAAGAATCATCATTGGCTTGAATGGTAACCTTGGTAATGAGATCGATACCGATGCGAGTGTACTCTTCCGCCGCTTCAGCCCTAATAATCAGTTGGCGGTACGTGATACCTTACGCTCGGAAACCAGCCAGAGTGGCACGCTTACCTTGCCTTCCTCTTATTCCGTGGGCATCGCCTACGAAAAGACCAACAAGCTCTACGTCGGGGTGGAATACGGGAGCCGCTCTAACAGCGATTACCAAAACAGTGCTTCTCCGGAGTTGCTGCTGGACGCCAATCGTATCGCTTTTGGCATCCAATATATACCGAATGCCAATTCCTATAATAAATTCATACAGCGCATTCGCTATCGCGCAGGGTTACGGCTTGAGGAAGATGGCCGCTCCGTAGACGGGGTTCAGGCTCGCCGTAATGCCGTTACCATTGGTGTTGGCTTACCTTTCCGCCTGCCGCGCCAGCAAATCTCTTTTGTGGACCTTGCGCTGGAATTTGGTAAATTTGGCGTTCCAAACATTCTCGACGAAAATTACGTACAATTTACAGTGGGTTTCTCTCTTAACGACAACTCCTGGTTCTTTAAACGCAAACTCAACTAAAACAAATCAACATGAATACTTTCATTCGCTTCACCAGCCGGGTTTTCGCGCTGCTGTTCATGCTCAGCGCAAGTATTAGCCTCAATGCTCAGTGCGCTACCTGGAACGATTCGCCTGACAAAGAAAAGGCTGAAAACGCCCACGTTTCTTACCGCAACTTCGTGAAGGGTACAGAGGACTTTACCAAGCTTAGTGAGGAGGAGTTCAACACTTCCTTTAAAGATTGGAAAATCGTTTACGATATCGCTCCGGCGGCCGACGGCCAGCGCCCTTTCCACTACATTGACGGTCGTGAGTTCTATCGTGCGATGGGTAAGAAGGCAACTGATGCGGCTAAAAAGAAGGAGTATAATGACCGCCTTATTTCCTTCTACGACGAGGAACTTGTTTGTTACCCCAAAAACGAAGCTTTTCTGCTTGGCCGCAAGGCCAACGACATGTTCTACCTCCAGGGCTACAGCATAGAAAGCATTGAAACCTTCGAAAAAGCCATGAAGGCTGGCGGTGAAAACACCGAGTATATTGTCCTTGCTCCACTCGGCCAGCAACTTAATTACTACTTCAAGACGAAGAAGATTGATAATAAGCGTGTACGCGAACTCTACGATATGGCTAGCAAGATCGCCGATGCCAACATCGAAAAAGGTGGCGACTACACTCAGTACTGGGAAGCGGGTAAGGCTAACTTGGACTTCAGCGTGCTTGAGTTTGCCGACGAGATCTTCGATTGTGCTTACTTCAAAGAAACATTGATGCCTAAGTTCGAGGAGAACGAGGAGGATTATGAGGTTGTGAAATACATTCTTTCTAAGCTCAAAGGTCAAGGCTGCCCGGAAACTGATGCTGATGTACAGCGCGTCCAGGCCAAGTACGACGCTATCTACGCAACCCTCAAAAGTGAGCAGGAAGTAAAGCGCCGTGAGATGAACCCACTTTATGATGCCAGCATTCTGATGGACGAAGGAGACTTCGCCGGCGCGATTAAGCGCTACGAGGATGCTATCGAAAATGCCGAAAGCAATGAAAAAAAGGCCCAGGCTTACTACCAGATCGCTTCCGTACAATCCGGTAAGCTAAGAAAGTACGGCGCCGCTCGCCAAAATGCAAGTAAAGCAGCCGCGCTCAACCCCAACTGGGGAAAGCCTTACATCATGATTGGCGACATCTACGCCCGTCTGGGTAGTAGCTGTGGGGATTCTTACCAGCAGCGCCTTGCCGTTCTTGCCGCTATCGACAAGTACAACAAGGCTAAGCGTGTAGACGGTGAAGTTACCGGAGATGCTAACCGCCGCATTGCTAACTACCGGGGCTCCATGCCCATCAGGTCTGAGGCTTTTCAGCGCGGAGATAATGAAGGTGACCGCATAACGGTAGGATGTGGTATAGGTGAAGTCGTTACCCTGCGTTTCTAGACCTTAATGTAACACGACTCCGCAGCCAGTGCGGTAAAACGGCCCGCCGGGAATCTTCCCGACGGGCCGTTACTGTTATATCACCATTGACAGAAGCTCCGCAGGTTATTTTTAGCATCAAAACTAGATGGCGCGAACGCAGGTGCAAAAAAAAGCGTCGGAAAGGCAATGTTTTGGGAAGGCTTTACTTTAGCTAAAGTAAAGCAGTTGAATGCTTTACATCGATATTTGTTCACAAATGAGGAAGGGCGGAATCATAAAATTCTTTGGAGACTTTGTGGAAGCCGTATCTCTTAGTAGCTTTACGCGATAAAGCGACCCAACTTATAGCTAGACTGAATGTCTTAGCGAGATGTAACCATAATTAAGTCCTCTTTCGGGAGGCGGCATTTTTAATTTTTAAATCGTAATCTTATGAAACGAGCAATACATTTGCTTATGTTGACTATCTGCTGCCTCGGTAGCTTTGCGTTGACAGCACAAACTTTTACCGCATCCAATGTAGGAGCGGAAATTATCAGTACAGGTACCATCGTTGCTGACTTCGTAGTCACAAATGATGGTGTTTACGGAGAAGATTGGCAAGTTGACGCTATCGAAGTCAACATGAACCACTCTTGGATGGCCGACCTTACTCTCCAACTCGTCAGCCCTGCTGGCACTGCACTTACCCTTGCCTCCAGCGCTGGCGGTAACAACGCCGGTTTTGAACCTAGTTCACCTGCTTACGTAGGTGCTACCTTCTCTGCCGCCGGCCCTGATGGTCCTGCTGTAGGTGCGGGTACTGGCCCATTATCTGGTAACTACGTGCCAGCAGGCCTGTTTTCTACCTTCAATGGTGAGGAAGTTAGCGGTACTTGGATGCTCGTTATCACTGACCAGGTAGGTGGTGACAGCGGCATTTTTGGGGGTTCTACCCTTACTATCGGCGCATCCGTTGATCCCCTTGCTACTGAGATGCAGGAAGTAAATATTGCCGGTATCGGTGACCTTAACCTTACACTCAACGACGAGTGTCAGGGTCTTCTTATTGCTGAAATGGTCCTCACGGGTGATTTTGACGTTGACGGCGACGGTGAAGTTGTCAGTTCTGACGCTTTTGATATTGTAGTAATGGATAGTAACCCCGCCAACGGCCCGATCGTTGATGGTTGTGGTGCTTTCCAGTACCGTATTACTGCTGCTCAACCTGACTTCGATATCACCAACGGTTTTACCGGTGATTTCGACCCAGCCAGTGGCAACATTACCACTACTGTTGGTGAATTCGCTACTGCTACTTTCAGTGCTGACGGTTCTGAACTCGTTCTTACTTCTATGGCTGAAGTAACTGAGCCTTCTTTCTTCATGCCTACCGACAACGCAATCGTTGAGGTACAGTTTGTTGAAGCTGGTTTCGTTTCTTTCTCTTACGATGCTGAAATTGACGGGACGAACGGTTTTAACGATATCGCCCTCGTTGACTTTGAAGGCAATACACTTTTCCAACTTCCTGGTAACGGTAGCCCATTCAACGGTAACGACGAATTCGCAGAAGGTAAGATCATGACTCTTGCTGTAGAAGCAGGTAACACCCTAGCTTTCGTCCTTACCGGTGATAATGAGATGTCTTCTACGGAGTCTAGCTTCACCATCAGTGACTTCAGCTTCACGATTATACCCACGGAGCCCCCCCTTGAAATCGTAGGTTTCGTTACTACATGGGGTATTGTTAACGCTGAAGACAAGACCGCACCTTCTATAGATGGTACGCCCGATGACATCGACTTGCTCTGTGTTGACCTCGATGGTAACAACGTCTCCACTCTTTCCGTTTCCGTTAGCCACTGCTACCGTGTAAACGCTCAGACTGGTAACATCGTTCCCGGTACTATGGCTTCCGCTCTTCGCGCACTCCTTCTCGCTCGCACCGCTTCTCCCGTTGTTCCTGTCTTCACGGACGGTTGTTCACAGGA
>JAPKCQ010000331.1 GCA_026421165.1 Lewinella sp.
TGAGGCCAAGACGCGGCAGTTGATATTGAAGGTTAATTATTGGTTTACTCCTTAGGAAGTGACTCTTTAACTCAGTTCTTAAAAAACACTGACGTACCCCAAATGGACTTTAGGTGCATCCAGCTCAAGTGGAATACCATTGCTTTTGCCGAGCGCCAGACTAAGCCCAAAAACTCCCGCTCGGGTATCGATGTTGATACCGGCCCCGAAGCCGAGGGGGTAATCGATGGGTCGGTCAGGATTGCGCTTATCACGGGGATTTACGCGAGCGGCGTCGAGGAAGCTGTACAGGAAGGCGTTGCCACCTAGTAGCAAGCGGAATTCGGTAGTGAGTACGGCATAATCCCGCGCAAAGACGGATTGCTCGTCAAAGCCTCGCAGCAGTTTCGCGCCGCCTATCCGGTACTGTTCGTTGGGTAGCAATGCCTCGCCACTGAAGATGCCTGCACCCTTTAAACGAAAATAGATTACTGTTCCGGAGATGGGGTCAAGAAAAATTTCGGCAGCTGCCTGGAACTGAGCCTGTGCGGATGTTCTTGCGTCCGGATCAAGGCCGGCGACTTCGGGTAAGCGACGGAAGCCTGCGGAAGCGCTCACATCGACGGTATAACCACGGCGGGCACTGAAACGCCGATCGGTCCGTGACCGCCGTGCCTGAAGGCCGAAAAAAGAACGGACTACGCCGAGGGTATCGGGCAGGTTTCCGTTCACTACTTCCTGACCAAGGTTCTGGCCTGGTACGATCGTGCGGCGGTTTTCCCAGAAGGCGGAGAGGCGGTCGTTGCCCTCGCGTAGGTAGGTAGCTGCGAGCTTCCAGTTGAGGTTGAGGAAGGAGGTGTCGCGCCGGTAGAGGTCCAGGTTACCTTCAAGTCCGAAGGGCAGACCGAAGAGGAAAGGGTACTCTAAACCGATCTCTAGTTCTTGGGTTTGGGGCCGGAGTTGCTCGAAGCGTACGGCGATGCGTTCTCCCTGACCGAAGCTGTTTTGTAGTTCTCCGTTGAGTTCGCCGGTAATGAGGAGTTTTCCTGTTTGTGCGGAATTGGGGAGCACGCCAATAACAAAATCGAAGCGGCTAGCGGCCCGGGGCTCCAGCGGTAGATCGAAGAAGGCCAGGCTATCCTGAAAACTGATGCGGGGGTTACCCTTCATGGTGAGGTAGGGCAGTTGGCGAAGGCTGGAAGCCATCCGGCGCACTCGTTGCTCGCGGTAAATATCACCTTCTTGTAGACCGAGGTAGCGCTGGAGAAAGGCTGAACGGACCCGTACGCTCTCGGGCGCACGGACTTTTCCTACCCGAATAAGTGGACCGGTGTTGAGGGCAATGCGTGCGGAAAGCCTACCTGTAGCAGTGAGGTCGACGTCTTCCAGGCCGATGGAAGCGAAGGGGTAACCGGCATCGGCGGCACGGACGAGGGTACTGTCCCGAATACCGTTCCAGTCTTCGGGCTGAAGGGGCCGGCCGGTAGCGAAGCGGCGCTTACGAAAGCCGGAGCGACGTAGCCAGCGGCCGGCGTCTTCATCATCCGGAGGGGTAAGGCCAGCCCATGCGTAAGCTTGGCCGCGGTGGAGTACTGCGGTGAAGACGGTAGGAGCGGCAGCGTAGAGGCTGTCTACGGAGGCTTCCCAGTAGGCTTTGCCGTTGGCTTTGGTGATCCAATCTTCGAGATAGACCAGCACAGCTGAGGAGTCGGGGAAGCTTTTAGGTTCGTCCTTCCATTCGAAGTCGGTAGCTACTACGTTGAGGGCTAAGGAGCTTTGCCCGTTAACCATTCCCTGTACCTGCGTTAGCGCCCAAAAAAATAGAAGTAATCTCCACATTGTTTGGTGGGAACGCTCGTTGAGGTACCGCTGTTGTGCTTATGAATAAGTGCGAGTTGGTTGACTACGGGTACTACGCTTGTCGTTTTATTTTCGCATAAGTGCGGGGTGATTGACCGTGGTTCGCTACACCCTAAGTCCGAGGTTCTCGCCTCAGGCTACGCGCCAGATTCGACAGCAGCACCATTCCCGCCAATAGTAAAGCCACCCGGGAGACGATATCTCCAAACCAAACGTAGGGAGTAATCGCATCATTAAGCTGCATCTCACCGCGCAGAAACCCCGCCTCACCGTAGTGTGTTCGGTTGAGGATGTGGCCACGCTGATCGATGAAAGCGCAGGCCCCGACGTTGGCCGATCGCACAACGGCCCGCCGCGTTTCAATGGCCCGCAGGCTGCTGTAATAAAGGTGTTGTTTGTGGCCTGCGCTATTGTCCCACCAGCCGTCGTTGGTCATCACGAAAATAACCTGCGCGCCCTCGCGGATGTAGTCGCTAAAATACTCCCCGAAAACAGATTCGTAGCAGATGACGGGGGCGATTTTTGCTTTTGGGGAAACGAAAGGTGTCCGTGTTTCTTGGGTGCCAAGACCCGCTACCGATCCGCCAACGCTGGCTACGATCGGCTCCAGAAAAAAGAGCACTTTGCGGAAGGGGAAAGACTCTGCGCCGGGTACGAAAACACCTTTACGGTAGTGCTGGGTCTCCTGAGTTTCGAGGTTCAATTGCAGCGCGGCGTTGAGGGCTTCGTAGCGTAACTCGCTGCCGTTACCACGGTCGAGAATGCGTGCGGCGGAGCTTAGTGGTTCGTCGGCTTGGAAAGCGTGATAGCCGGAGTAGCCGGTAATAAGATAGCCAAGGCCCGTGCCGGCCAGCTCACCTTGCAGTATTCGCATAGGGCCATTCAGCAGTGGCCGGTCTTCCTCAAAACTACTGAAGCTGGTTTCTGGGAATACGAGGTAGTTCACCGGTCCTTCAGCGAGAGCGGCCTTGCTCAGCCGTACGAAAGTATCGATCACCGCGGGTTCACCGCCCGCCGCGAATTTTTCATAGTGCGGCTCGAAATTTGGCTGGATGGCGGCCACCGTGATCGTATCGTTTGCAGGAGCAATATAGGTGTAGTATCTGATCAACGAGCCGGCGATGGGTAGTAGGAAAAGTGCGAGGAATGGTAGTAACTGCCTGAACGAAGGACGCGTTTCAGCTGTGCTGCTTCCTTCGAAGGTGGGCTCGGTAGCAGGCATTTCGGCTACGCTCAGTGGAACGTCAAAGAAGGCTTTAAAAGCAAGGTAATTACAACCCAATATCCAGGCTGAACCACCAAGGACACCCGTCACCTCATACCACTGGATGAGCGCCGGCCAGTTCGCCAGTCCGTTGCCAAGGGTGAGCCAGGGCCAGTTGAGCCCCCAGTTGTAGTGTAGGTGCTCGAAGGCGATCCAGCATGCTCCGAAGGCGAGAAAGGCAATCTTAGGAGACTTCCTCCCCGTCCAGTAAAACGCGAGCCACGGTAGGCACATCAAGGCGCTATTGGCCAGCATCGCAAATAAGCCTGCTCCAAACCCAGTATTGGTGACCCAGTAAGTTGTGATTATGTTGAACAGCAGAAATGCTGTGAATCCGTGGAGGAACGCTTCACCGTAACCGGCATCTCTAGCTCTGAGTCGTCGATAAAGCAAAAACATCGGTACGAACCCGACGAACAGCGCAGGGAAGATGCCGAAATCTCCGGCAAATCCCGTCCCCAACAGTAAGCCTGTATAAACAGCCAGCCAACGATCGGCCTGCGGCTTACCATTTTTTGGAAAATTCCGTAGCAGAAAATATGCCCCGAATAACACTAGGTAAAGTACTAACGGACCATAACCCCAGAGCTTTTCGCTACCGGTACGCCAGAACATCCAACCAGTGGTCAGGGCGGCGATGACAAGAAGGGTAGCAGCAGCAGTGCGTGGTGGGGGGAGGCGCATGGTGCGAAGGTAGGTAGATGTTCTAGGTTGAGGGCTGCCCTTTGGTAATCTTTTACTGAGAGCTTTCTCTTCACGGACATCAAAAAAAATCAGCACCTCCCCGTACGGGAAGGTGCTGATAATGAATGGTTACTAGCGTATAGGCGTAACGACGCCGCTACGATAGCATGGAATTACTAAAGGGTAATTCGTTTGGTGGTAGACACTTACTTACTTACTGGTAGCGTAATCAGCAACGTCAGACCCGGATATGGCTAATGCGTAGATGACCAAACCAAAACCAATCTTGTTAATTGCATCACCGATGTTGTAGAACAAGTCGAGGCTTTCTAAGGACAGTACACCTGATAGCAAGCCACCAGGAATGGCCATGTAACCGATAGGGTAGATCGCCCAACCTACGAGCAGGAACCAGCCCAAGGACTTAATGGCACCTTGTAGCTTGGGGTCGTCACTGTTGGCGGCAAGCTTCTTCGCTGAGCCGAACCATACTTCGTAAACGATACCGACGTAACCAATCGTGGAGATGGCTCCCCAAAGAGCGGAAGACTCACGGAAAACTGTTTCGCCTAGGTAGCCAGCAACTAGCATCCATACCGAGTAGAAGATCAATTTCCACAGCAGACTTTGCTTTGCGCCAACGGCACGGAGAATGAGGAAAAACTCGACACACATCAATGGAACCGTGAGGATCCAGTCAATGTAACGAAACTCGGTAGGGGACGTTCCCGTCTCCGCCCAAAAGTCACGCATATAGAAGTAGTGTACGGCAGCAATGAAAGTAATAAGGCCTGCGACGAGCATACTGTCACGCCATTTTCCCTCTACCTGAGTAGTCTGGAAGAAGAAAAACACGGTGGCAGCCATCATGGCCATCGAGCCAATGAAAAAAGTAAAGCCTACGTAATCACCAGATTGGATACTGGCAAGAAAGAAGGAGGGGAAAGAAAATAGTAACTCCATTTTATAACTGTATTTAATGAATGAATATCAGCCTGCTACCATCCGGTGGTGGAAGCAACAGACTGAGATTTATGGATGTGATTTTTAGTTTGTGATGCGTCTATTTCAACGGGTGGATTTAATTCTTCATCCGGCGACCAACTAGTGTACAGTTGCTCTACCAGTATCATGTGCGGCATGGTTAAGAGGGAAATAACGATGAATACACCACCTATGACGGATGGCTGTAATGCCGACTCCGGGCCGGGACCAAACCAAACGATTAGGCAGAACGCAAGGGCTCCGAGTACTGTCATCGC
>JAPKCQ010000332.1 GCA_026421165.1 Lewinella sp.
GGTAGATGCTGCCTAGGGCTCCGTGAGGTTCGGGCCATTCAGGGTTTACCCGGATCGCCTTCTTGAGCAGCTTCACGGCGGTGTATACGTCTCCGACCTTGTCGTAGCGCAGGGCCTCTTCGTAGAGAGCCCATGGGTTGGGATTATGTGGAGAGCCGTGGGGCAAATTATTATTGTTTTATTTGGGTGCAAGATAACGGTACTTGGGTGGCAAAGTTGTCTTACGACCTGTTGTGGCTTTTCGCTTCGCTTATTTTTCTTACCCAGCTTGGGGTTTGACCGCTGCGGGAACCTGCGTTACTAGGCTGTCGGAGTCGTCAGGGGAGAGGAGGAAACATAAGCGTTTTTTGATCTTATTTTTACACAGGTTGCTCATTCTGTCGCGCTTTTGTGTTCTTTGTCTCTTTGTGAACTACGTATGCTGCTTCCCGGATAAACTTTAATGATTACTTTGAGTCAGACGGTTTTCCTACTTCTTTCTCTTTTTCGGTAGTCTGATAACGCAAAACACGCGAAGCGTGCATATTTCACTAGCCGCTGAAGTCTACATCCACCGGGCAGCGTTGTAGGAGGAGTCACCCGTCGGTTGTACCTTTGCGCCCGCTGAGGGAAACCGTCTTCCTTCAATAACTGTTTACCAAGCAATACCTTTGCTAATCTACTGATTACCCCCAGCTTATGGACGCCTCCACCACGCTTACCGACATTCGGACCCTCTCATTGGAAGAGCTCACCTCCCAGCTCATCCTTACTGGAGAGAAAAAATTCCGTGCCCAGCAGGTCTACCAGTGGCTGTGGGAGAAAGGCGCCCGCAGCTTTGACGACATGACGAACCTCTCGCTCGAACTGCGTGACGAGCTGAAGGAGGTCTACAGCCTGCTAGTAGTCACGGAAGACAAGGTGCAGCGCAGCAGCGACGGTACCATTAAGAGCCGCTTCCGGCTGCACGACGGGCACCTGATCGAATCCGTGCTCATTCCCGTGGTGGCCGACGATCGTTTTACCGTCTGTGTTTCTAGCCAGGTGGGCTGTAGTCTCTCGTGTACCTTCTGTGCTACCGGCAGGATGAAGCGCCTGCGCAACCTCACCGCCGCCGAGATTTATGACCAGGTCTTCCTCGTCAACGAGCAGTGTATGGAAACTTACGGCAAGCCGCTGACGAACATCGTTTACATGGGCATGGGCGAACCCTTGCTGGCCTACAAAGAGGTTGTTGGTAGTATTGACCGGATCACCAGCCATACCGGCCTGCACATGGCTCCGCGCCGCCTCACGGTCTCTACGGCCGGAATCGCTAAGATGATCAAAAAGCTTGCGGATGACGACACGAAGGTCAACCTGGCCATCAGCCTTCATGCTGCCGATGACACGAAGCGCAACGAGATTATGCCGATCAACGAGAGTAATAACCTCGAAGTGCTCGTCGAGTCTTTGGTTTATTTTTATGCCAAAACGAAGAAGCGTATCGGTTTCGAGTACATCACCTTCCAGGATTTTAACGACACCCTGGCGGACGCCGAGAAACTCTATCAGATATGTAAGCAGGTGCCGAGTATGGTTAACATCATCGAGTACAACCCGATTGACAATGCACCTTTTCTCAAATCTGCCGAACAAAACATCGACAACTTTGCCACTTACCTCCGCGACCGGGGCGTAATGGTGACGGTGCGCCGTAGCCGGGGTAAAGATATTGATGCTGCTTGTGGGCAGCTGGCGAATAAAGAATAGTCAGTTAGTCTTTTAGGTGACGTAACGTCACGCTAAATAGACGAAAATGGGCGCTGTCGCAGGTGCAAACTAAGCCTCTCCGAAAAGCAAAGTGAAGGATAAATTACGTTCTGAAGGCAACGACTAAAGCCTCTTTGCGTTCTACTCAGACCGAATACACCGAAATAGGTGCTCTGAAAAGGGTGCCTCCTCTAGCGACGGGTTGACCGGCTGCCGATAGATGTCGATTAGCCCGCCGCAATTTTCCCAGAAACATACCATCTTGCGTTTTCTACTCTGCTTTTTTATCCTCTGCCTTGCACCTGCGTTGAGCGCCCAAATTTCCGCTCCTAGCCTGCAGTGTACCCGCTCCGAATCCGGCGCTGTGATCCTGAACTGGGCCAACGTCGCCGTTGGCTGCGGACCATACGAAGCCACGGAAATCTACTCCGCCGCTGCTCCCGCCGGTCCGTTTACCCTGCTTGCCGAAGTGAACGATCCTGCGGAAACAACGTATTCTGATGCCAATCCCGCCGGCGAACTACGCTACTACTACCTTCGCTACCGCTATAATTGCCCAGGCCAAGTGGCGATGAATAGTGATACGCTCGACAGCTTTATTCCCCGTAGCCCCGTGGTTCGCTACGTGAACATTGAAGGGAACGAAATTGAACTCGAATGGCGGCCTTCCTCTTCGCCCGAAGTAATTGGCTATATCATCCTGGAAGTGACGCCTACGGCGTTCATTCCGCTTGACACGGTAGGCGACGTCACCAATTATCGCTTCTCGTTCTCCGCCACGGACCCCGATCCCGCTGGCCGGGAGTTCCGCCTTGTAGCCATCGACCCTTGCGGAAATGATAGCCCCCAGGGCACCATCGTTTCGGGGATGACCCTCTCTGGAACCGGAGGTTCAGGCTGTACGAGTGAGATTAGCCTTACACCGGACCTGACCAGTCTGAGCGGTTTCCTACCAGCAACCGCGCTTGAATTGTTCGTTTCTACCAGCGGCGGGCCTTTCGTCTCTGCGGGTACTTTTGGCCCCGCTACACCGATGCTTTCCTACGACGAGGCGAACGACGGAGACGACCTCTGCTTCTACGTTGAAGCTGCGATTGCTGAGAACAACGGACGCGCTCGCTCCACCGTATTTTGTACATCGGTAATGATCAACCAGCCAGTCCGGGAGCTTGATCTGTACGGCGTTGAATTAGACGATAATGGGAGCTTCCTGTTTCAGTACGATGCTGGCGTCGTGTTGCCAATGCTGGCTGAAGCACAGTACCTATTCACCCGAAGCAACGGCGTACTGGAGCAAATTCCTTCTCTGCCCCTTGACCTGAACGCAAGCGGCGGACAAGTAACCCTCACGGGGCCGCTGGTAGATCCACTGGAGAGCGGAGAGGCCGTCGCTTTTCGCCTTACCGATGATTGCGGCCGCGAAATAACCACCAATGCCGTAGAGCCAGTTTACCTCACTGCCAACGAGTTCTTTCCCGGCCAAAACCAACTAAGCTGGACGCCTCTTGTCAATGGCCTCGATGGAGATATAACTTACGAGGTTTTTCGTACCGCCACAGGTATGATGCTCGTCTCTCTGGCGAGTGGACTGACCGACTTCAGGTTCCTGGATGATAACCCCGGACAGGGTGGGGTAGAGGTGTGCTATGTCGTCCGCGCACGTTTCCAGCCGGAAGGGGGTTCCGCAACCGAAACCTTCGTCTTCAGTTCTAATACCGTTTGCGTAACGCCTGTACCTGAAGTGTATTTGCCTAATGCTTTTAGTCCCCGGGCAAATGAGGCGGAGAACCGTACGTTCCGTCCGTTATTTTCCTCGCCACCCGCCGAAGCTGACTATGAATTACTTATTTTTGATCGTTGGGGCGCTCTGGTTTTCGAAACGAACGACCCGTTGGCAAGTTGGGACGGTATTTACCGCGGAGAGCAGATGGGGATGGGTGTGTATGTGTACACCTTGCGTTACCAGGCAAAAAAAGGGGTAGTGCGTGCACGGAACGGGACGGTTACTTTGTTGTGGTGAGATTGATCTCGCCCCGCAACTTACCTGTTAATCACAGCGTTATAAACCTGTCGTAAAAAAAGCTAGACGAAAGTTTGGCCTAACGCCCTTTATCGTTCTACTTTTGCGTTTCGATGGTCGGTTGGCCGAGCGGTTAGGCACAGGTCTGCAAAACCTGCTACAGCGGTTCAAGTCCGCTACCGACCTCCAAAAGAAAGCCCGGATTGCTTACGCGACTCCGGGTTTTTTTGTTTCCAGCCTTTAGGTTGAGAGGATTAAGTTTCATCCGGAGAATCATATTCTACCCTAAACTTTTCAATCATTTCCGGACTGATGGCGTTGGCGTATACGCCGTAGGCATCGATGAGAATTCCCTTAGTACCGTCATCCGCTTTAATCGCGTAGAGCACGGAATTATCTCCAGCGCTACTCATGCCTTCAAAGCGGTAGGCGTGGGTGATGGTAAGGTTGGCGGGTTTAAAAATTTTCTTGAGCTTCTTGCATTCGAGGTGGTATTCACATTGATTGAAGTCGTGGGTGAAGCCTTCTTTGCGGAGCTCTTCGATTCCGACGATGAGGGTAGAGTGGGGGTTCGGCTGAATAATCGGCATGGCACGGATAGGTTTGGTGAGGCTACAATGACTGAACGGGGTAAGTCCCCCACAATGTTCAATTAAAAGGGGATAGCCTTCGTGAGCTTTTCCCTTCTAGACAGGCTGTTTAGCCAATGGGGTCTCTCGTTCAGGTATCTGAGCAGCAGCCGTTTTCGGGGCGGTGATCACTAAACTACCGTCTTCGAAAGCAGCAGTGGTACTTTCTTGATCGACGTGCTCGCTGAGTTCAAGCCAACGCTCGAACTATTTGATTGGGTGTTCCTGGAGCAACCAGTCGGGGGAACCTTTCGGCGGGTTGGCGGCTTCCGCTGATGTAGATCATATTGTCGAGCATACCGATGCTGACGTTTTCTTTTGCGAAGCCAACGTAGTAGACGCGGACGACGAAACGGTAGCGGTTTCTTCGATGTTGACGGGCACATTGTGGCGGGGTCAGCAGTGACCGGGCCCAATTATGCGATGCCCGTATTCGCCTCTGCGGTGATGATGATGCCTACCGTGGCGGTGCTGGCGATTAGGGCGACCCTGCGGGCTGCGTTGTTGTTGGTTACGTATAATTGAACGTTATTTCGATTCGGTTAGGTAGGCGGACTATCCTGCTGTTGGGCACATGAGGTGAAAACGTAGTGGCAAACGTGGCTCAGTACGGGCGACCGCGAGGGATGGCCCCTACTGGCCTCGCTTGAGAAGGGCTGAG
>JAPKCQ010000333.1 GCA_026421165.1 Lewinella sp.
CACCAAAATTCATCAGCACCTTACCCACAAATTCAATATTGACAGACCACTAGTTTCTACTTTACAACTCCACCACCTCCGGCATCTCCCGCTCCCGTTCCCAGGTAAGAATCATACCTTCTAGCTCATCCGCCGAGAGGTAGTATCTCTTCAAACGCTTCTTATAGTGCGGGGGCAAGGTGGCGTGCTCGAGTAAATACTGCTTAGTCGCCCGGACTTCAGCACCGAAACCGTGCGCTACGGCCAAGGTGTCTGCTACTCGTTCGGCTTTGCGCATGTAGCGCGACCACAGCGCGTAGCCTAGCCCAAAACTAATCATACCCAGTACCGGGCGGTTCAGATAATCGACGATGTGGCCGAGCTCGTGGGCGAACCAGCCTACGACCACTTCTTTGGGGAGGTCCTGTATAACCACGTGTTGGGTCACATCGAGGTGGTTGCTGAAGTCAACGCGGTAATGGCGCTTTGCGCGGCGGAGAAAGGCACCGTTGATGATCGGCTGAGCGCGCATGGTGCTGCGCTTCATCGAGGTCTTGCGGAGATAGATTGGGCGATCCTGCAACTCAGGGTATTCAGCCAGTATTTCGGTAAACCATTCACGGAGTTGTGGGCTTTGCACGTTTTGAAAAAGAATGTTACTGTTAGAGACGGTCATACGAAGACTAACCGGAGATGGCCAGGCCGTGTTGGATTAAGGAACGCTAATTCAATAATTTGCGCTTCTTGACCGCCTTATTTTATGCTCACCGGATTTATAAGTTCGGTGGGGGACAAAAATGTCAGGTCAAATCACGTAGCCGCGAAGTGAACCCAGTAAGTTATTTGTACAGCGCCCCCTAAATTCTTTCGTGGATTTCGAACACCGGAAAATAATGCTGTGTTTTAAAAGCGTAAGCAACGGATAAGTAATTGCTTGTGCATTAGATAATCCAAAATTATTCCACCATGTTACGTTATGCCCTTATCTTCTTCACTGTAGTAATCATCGCCGGTGTTCTCGGTTTCGGTGGAATTGCAGTAGGTATGGCTTCTATCGCAAAAATCCTTTTCTTGATCTTACTGATCCTACTCGCAGTGAGTTTCGTTACCGGCTCTGTTCGTAAAGTTTAGCAAGAAACAACCGCAGTACTGAAGTCGTGCCTGGGGTTATTTCCAGGCACGACCTTATTCATCATAAATTCTCGCCCATGTTTTGCAAAATTACCCTCTCCTTTTTACCCCTGTTTTTATTCGCCACGGCTCTATTGGGCCAGGAACCGGTTGAAAGTATGCAGCGCGGGAATACTTACGATAGTCATGTTGAGGTTTGGTACAATCAGCCTTTCATCTGGATCGGGGCCGCCATCCTCATTCTAGTGATTGTTTTATTGGTGCTGCGTAAGAACGGGAGCACGAAGATGCCGCTGCATAAGTATTAGGCGCGGCCGCAGGATGCAAGGCGTGTTTGTGAGGCTGCGGACGGACTTGTTATGAGTTACTCATCGGCCACTATTGTTACTTAGTTGCTTCTCAAGGCCTCCCTAGGTCTAATCAATAGACTTGTAGTTAATCTGAGGCAAAGCCCAATAAAAAAGCCCCGTTCAACAAGGTTGAGCGGGGCTTTTTACTTCAGAGCCGTCCATCGGACTCGAACCGACGACCTATTCATTACGAATGAATTGCTCTACCAACTGAGCTAGGACGGCTTATTGTGGGGCGCAAAGATAAGTTGCTAAGTCAAATAGTCAAACAGTCACGCCGTCAAATAGTCGAAAAATATTATTGACTACTCAAGGAACGGCCTTCGCGCTTAAAATAATCCCGGGTTACCAGCTGAGATTTATTGAAGGCTGCGACGCGTAGCGTCGCCAGGAAACGGCTCTATCTTGCCTTCCAACTGCCCCTGCATCCCGCGGCTGCGCCCTGAAAGCGCCAGCTCCCACCTACCCTTGAGCCGGGAGTGCCGTGGGGAAGCCTAAAAGCGAAGTATCTAAGATAAGCGAAGCAACGTCGACAAGGCCGCAGACCGTCTAAAATAAGCGCAGCGAAGTCTATCTTTGCACTAGCTTATGAGTAATCAGAAACAAGAAATAGCCCGCCGCCGCACCTTCGGCATCGTTGCCCACCCGGACGCAGGTAAGACCACCCTGACCGAAAAGCTACTGCTGTTCGGTGGCGCCATTCAGGAAGCCGGGGCGGTGAAGAGTAATAAAGTCAAAAAGAGTACGACCTCTGACTTTATGGAGATCGAGCGCCAACGGGGCATCTCGGTGGCCACCTCCGTGATGGCTTTTGATTACGAGGATAAAAAAATTAACATTCTCGATACGCCGGGTCACAAAGACTTTGCGGAGGATACCTACCGGACCCTGACTGCCGTAGACTCCGTAATCGTCGTGATCGACGTCGCTAAGGGCGTCGAGGAACAAACTGAAAAACTCGTCGAGGTCTGCCGCATGCGCAAGACTCCCGTCATCGTTTTTATTAACAAAATGGACCGCCCCGGTAAGGAAGCCTTCGACCTGCTCGACGAGGTGGAGCAAAAACTCCTCCTTCCCTGCACGCCCCTGAGCTGGCCCATCGGCATGGGGGATCGCTTCAAAGGGGTCTACAATATTTTCGAGCAACGGCTCGTCCTCTTCCGGCCCGATAACAAACAGGGCCGCCCCGAAGAAACCATCGAATTTACTGACCTTAACGACCCGGACCTTGATGAACTCGTTGGTGACGCAGCAGCTCAAGAGCTTCGCGAGGAGGTGCATATGATCAACGAGGTGTACCCGAAATTCAAACGGGAGGAATACTTAAACCAGACGATTAGCCCGGTTTTCTTCGGCTCCGCAGTCAACAACTTTGGCGTTAAGGAACTACTCGACTGCTTCGTCCAGATCGCCCCCGAGCCCCGCCCCCGCCCGGCCGAAGAGCGGCAAGTCCTGCCCAACGAAGATAAATTCTCGGGCTTCGTCTTCAAGATTCACGCCAATATGGACCCGCGTCACCGCGACCGGATCGCCTTCCTGCGCATTTGCTCCGGTACCTTCGAGCGCAACACCAACTACCTGCACGTCCGCCAGGATCGTAAGATGAAGTTTGCCAACCCGACCAGCTTCATGGCCGCCAAGAAAGAAGTGGTGGATGAAGCCTTTGCCGGTGACGTAGTTGGCCTCTACGACTCCGGTAACTTTAAGATCGGGGATACCCTGACCGAAGGTGAGGTGCTTCATTTTAAGGGCATCCCAAGCTTCAGC
The DNA here is from genome assembly GCA_026421165.1 of Lewinella sp. Taxonomy (GTDB): domain Bacteria; phylum Bacteroidota; class Bacteroidia; order Chitinophagales; family Saprospiraceae; genus Neolewinella. The sequence continues at coordinate 3,228 of JAPKCQ010000333.1, forward strand.
CCCGAGCAATTCCGCCGGGTGTTCAACGGCGATCCGCTGAAGTCAAAACAACTCGCTAAGGGCATCGATCAGCTGATGGACGAAGGCGTAGCACAGCTCTTTACCCGCAAGGTAGATAACGCCCAGATCATCGGCTGTGTAGGCGCGCTTCAGTTCGACGTGATTCAGTACCGCCTCGAACACGAGTACGGAGCAACCGTCCAGTACGAACCCATCAACCTCCACAAAGCTCTCTGGGTAACCTGTGAAGACGAAGCCGCCCTTAAAGCTTTTGAGGAACGCCGTCGCCAGCAGATTGGCCACGACAAAGAAGGGCGCTTGGTTTATTTAGCTGATTCTGCCTGGACGCTACAGATGGCGAAGGATAATCATCCTGAAATAGAATTTCACTCCACCAGCGAGCTGTAACAATTATGGGCGAGGGGGCTCGCCCGGACACGTACCGCAGTAACCAGGAACAGCCACATTAGAATTCTCCGCCCGGTATCCTGGGGGCAGCCCAACCGTAACCTCCGGGCTAAGGCACTTGACCGAGTCGCAGCTTAAGGAGCGGAAGTGAAAATATTTGTAGGCGTGTTCCCCACGGCTACAGCTCTTGCGTAAAGCGAAATACTGTTTACCGTCGTCCGCAACGATGTGGGGGGTAATATCATCAGCACAGAAACGGTTAAGGATGCGAACTGTAGCCCGGTCGGTACCGCCACCAATGGCTGCCCGGGCCTTAACGTGGCAGGGCGGTACCCGAATGTTCGAGCGCGGATAGAACAGCGGTTTTAGAAGGTGCATTTCTACGTTTCATGATTTTTTATTGCGACTGTGTTGCAATAGCAGGATTTTTTTCGTTGTTTTGCACACGTTCTGCGGCCTCTAGGTTGAGAATGATTTCTAATTAACCAATTAACTGACATGACTAACAGATTAACTTATCTCCTTCTCGCCTTCGTACTTATCATTTTTGCCAACGGCTGTGGCGAAGACGAGGATCCTTTGATTGAAAACGAAGAAGAGGTCATTACCTCGGTGACTCTGACGCTTCTTCCGAACGGAGGGCAGGGAACAGTAACCCTCAGCTTCAGCGATCCAGACGGCGATGGTGGAGACGACCCGGTCTTCAGCACCGATGGTCAGTTGGAAGCCAATGCAAGTTACCGTGGCCAGCTTTCCTTCGCCAACGCCACGGGAAGTATTGATGCGGAAATCATTGACGAAGGTGTCGATCACCAGGCTTTCTACCAGACCACGGGTGGACTGGCAATGACACTTACTTACCTCGATAGCGATCAGCTGCTGCAACCACTCGGTCTGATGACCGAGATAAGCACCGGTGTGGCGGGTAGCGGCCAACTCACGATTACGTTGCGCCACGAGCCCGTGAAAGGCCCATTGGTTACCATCAGTAGGCCTGACCTGGCCGGCGGTGAAACCGACGTTGAGGTGATCTTCGACGTCACGGTACAGTAGTATGCGCTTCTCCCTACTTCTTTCTTTAACGCTTTGCTGCCAGCCGTTGGCTGCTGTGACGTCTCCGTTGTGCAATAGCGAAATCAAAGGTCAAACGTCAAAGGTCAAGAACCAAACGTTTCTTGCGAGCGGTAGCCAAATCGAGGCCGCCTCAGGCTGTAGCGTAGCTAATCGAGAATCTTTACTGGGCGCGGCCGCAGGTGCAGTGGGGGTTATCGAGGAGAGTAGGGCTTCACAACTGATCGATTATTTCTTTTTGTGCGAGGGGTTGCGCGAACGGTTACCGCCGCGTCG
>JAPKCQ010000334.1 GCA_026421165.1 Lewinella sp.
ACCTCCTCGGGCCACAGCCCCTCGGCCTTAGGTTATTTTCAGGCCGTCAAACCCCAGTTCAATGCCGGGCGGCAAAGTGGAGTTGATGTCAGCCATCCGGCCCATCCGGTGGCTAAAGTGGGTTAATATTCCGCGTTCGGCATTAAGCTCAGCGAGGTAAGCGAGGGCTTCATTCAGGGAGAGGTGCGAATGGGTTCCAACGTGGTTTAGGGCGGAGATGACCACTGCTTTTTTGTCCTTACACTGCACCAGCGTTCGCGCCGGAAGATGCTTCACGTCGGTTAAGTAGGCGAGGTCGCGGGTGCAAAGACCGATGATTGGCAGAGTTCCGTGGCTCACCTCCACCAGCTCGATCTCGTGGCCGGCGAAGGCAACCGTATCACCGAAGTTCACCTCCCGGATGTCGAGCCGGGGCACACCTGGGTAATTGGTAAAAGCGTAGGCGAAGCGTTCGCGCAGGCCTGCCGCCACGCGGGGCAGACAGTAGACGGGAATATCCATCTCCTGCTTAAAGCAGAAAGGTCGTAGGTCATCCAGCCCCGCCGTATGGTCGTTGTGCTCGTGGGTGAGGATGACGCCCTCGATGCTGCCGACCCGGGCGCGCAACATTTGTTGGCGGAAGTCCGGGCCGGTATCCACCACCATATTTTTGCCGCCGCTGGAAAAGAGCGCGCTGGACCGCAGCCGCTGGTCCCGAGGGTCCGTACTTTTGCAGACCGCGCAGTTACAGGCGATTACGGGAACACCCTGGCTGGTGCCGGTGCCGAGGAGAGTTAAGGTTAGGGATTCGTTGGTATTTTGGATAGTTGATCGTTTATAGTCTTCGATTAATTACTAAACTCGTGAGTTGGGTTGAGCGCCCCTGGCGCGATTTCAGCAGAGTAGATCGCGCCAGAGGCGCTCAACCCAATCGGGAACCGTAGTTCATCAGACCAATGCTGTAATATTCTCCCGCACTCCAGCAAGCAACTCCATACGTGCCTCCACACTCGCCCAGCCCATGTGCGGCGTCAGTAGTAAACGATGAGGTTCTTTGACGGCAAGGTAAGGATGATCGGTCGGGATCGGCTCTGAGGTAAATACATCAGACGCAGCACCGGCAATTTGGTTTTCGTTGAGGCCGCGAACGAGACCAGGCTCGTTGATTATACCGCCGCGGGCTACGTTGATCAGGTAAGCGGAAGGCTTCATCCGCACCAGCTCGTCGTAGCCGAAGAGGTCTTTCGTCGCTTCGGTGAGCGGGCAGTGGATGGAGATCACTTCGCAGGTCTCCAGCAGTTCCTCGAAGGAAACTTGGGGGTAAGCTCCGTCGGACTTCCGGCCGGAAGTGGAGTGGTGAACGACCTTAGCCCCGAAGGCCGTTGCCAACTCCGCCACCCGCTTACCAATCGCCCCCATCCCGACGATGCCGTAGCGCGCGCCGCTCAACTCGTAGAATGGTTGCCGCCAGTAGCCGAAGGCGGAGTGCTTCGCGTAGGTTCCGTCGTAGACCGCCTCGTTGAGGTGAATCAGGTCCATCCCCAGAGTAAAGAGCATGGTGATGGTGAGCTGGGCGACGGAATTAGTGCTGTAGCCGCGCACGTTTTTGACGGGGATGCCGCGCTCCGCCGCCGCGTCGAGATCGACGTTATTCATGCCGGTGGCCGCGATGCAGATGAGCTTTAGGTCGGGCAGCTGGTCGAGCTCCGCTTTACCGATCACTACTTTATTGACGATGGCTACGTCTGAACCGGAAAGCCGGGCAACCACCTGGTCTGGGCTAGTATTCTTGTAGCCCGTAAAATTACCGAGTTCGTTGAATTTGGCAAGCTCATCAGGGAGGTCGGCTACGGTTTGGGTATCGAGGAAGGTTATTTTCATTGTTGCTTAATGTAGCACCGACGTTTACGTCGATACGGTACGTTCAGCCTTAAGGCCGGACAATTAACATTATTATAGGGATGGAGGTTAACAATCACAGCAAATGCTCTCCGTTGATAAAAAGGGTGGGGCAAAGTAAACAAATTGCCCCTAAAGACGGCTTTAAGGAGCAGGTCATGTAGCGGACGCTCAAAGGACCTCAACAATTCCGCCTTCGGCTTTCTAGTTGAGGACGCTTCGAGGTCCTGAACCAATCGATAGAACCTCGAAGCGTCCATTTTCCGAAGCGTAGCGCAGCTAAAATGGACGCTTCCCTGCGGGGCTATTGCGCGGTAAGCGTCCGGCCCCATGCTTTCGTATCTATCCCTTCAATCTTATGCGCCAAACATTCCAGCTAAAAACAGCCCTCCTAGCCCTGCTCTTCTTAACCTTTGCCTGCACCAGCGCCAGCGCCCAAGAAGCCGCCATCACGGGTAAAATAACGGATACGGAAGGCGAGTCACTCATCGGGGTTACCGTCAAAATTATCGGTTCGGTGATCGGGGCCTCAACGGACCTGAAAGGGCACTACGAGATTGAGGTGCCCCCCGGCCGTATCCGAATACTCTACAGCTACATCGGCTACGAAAATTTTGATACGACTATTCAGGTAGGCACGGCCGAACGTGCGTTCGACCTAGACGTAGTAATGTCAGAATCCTTCCTAGAAACCGGCGAAGTGATCGTGACGGCCAACCGCGCCTTCGGCCAGGCCCAGGCACTGCGCATTCAGCAATCAAGCCAGGTCAACCAGACCATCCTCCACTCCGAAACCTTCAATAAATACCCCGACGTGACGATCGCTGAAACGGTGAGCCGGATGCCCGGTGTCTCCATCATCAGGGATGTGGACGATGGGCAAATCGTACAGGTCCGCGGCCTGCCCGAACAGTACACCGCCGTGTCCCTCAACGGCCAGCGGCTGCCCACCATCCAACCCGAAGTTGACCAAAGCGGTAGCCTCGACCTCGTCCAGAGTAACCTCGTGGACGAGGTACGCGTCATCAAAGCCCGCAGCGCGGATATGGACGGCGACGCAATCGGCGGAGCGGTGGATTTTCGTATCCGCCACCCGGAAGAAAAGTTAGAAGTGCTATTACAGGGCGGCATCGGGCAGAACTTTGGCTTCAACGACAATCCCAATAATTCAGCAGGCATCACCCAGCTGGCCGGCTCAATAAACTCGGAACTGGCCGACGAAAAAGTGTACGCCCTTGCCTCGGCCTCCTACCTTAAACAGGGCCGGGGAAACCGCACCAACTTCTACGAGTACGGTGGCCCCGAAACACCCGGCACCAACCTCTACAGCGCCCGCCCTTACGATACGGACAGGGAAACGAGCCGCTTCGGTTTCATCGGTGCCATAGAGCTCCGCCCCAGCATCTACAACCGGATGCGCCTGAGTTATAACCGCTCTATCGTCACCGAAGACATCCAGACGCGGCAGCTCTTCGTCAATGCCGGAGACGATCCTTCGGTAAGCCGCATTTCCAGTGGTTGGCAAAATGAACGCAAGCTTAACCTTGTCGCCCTGGAGATAGAGAATAACTTCCCCAAAACGCGGCTGGACTATCAGTTGAGCTTCAGCGAAAGCAGCGAAGGACTCAACGATCGCCTGCGGTCCGTTTATCAGGCTGATGAGCTGAACAGTGGGACCGGCGTGGAGCTTTTCCTAACCGATGGCAGCCCCTACACCACGGCGGCCGCAGGAAATCTGAGCCGGGTCGCCGATTTTCAGGACAATACCCTGCTCGAGGAAGACGTCGCCATCGGCAGCATGAACATCACCCGCTACCTGAACAGTAAGCGCACAAGCTACCTGAAAATCGGTGGCCGCTACCGCAGTAAAGACCGGGTGTATGGTTCCAGTAATCTGGAGCTTCTGCCCACCGGAACGGGCGACGCAATTCAGCCGGGCACCTTCGCTCCCGTCCCGACGGAGCGCTTTCAGGAAGATATCGACACCTTACTCACCAACAGCAAAATCTACGACGCCAGGCAACGCATCGGCGCTGGTTATTTGATGTATGCGGCCAACTTCAACGCCCAACTCAGCCTCACTGCCGGTCTTCGTTATGAGTATATTGAGGTAGAGGCCCGCAACGCCACCGACACCACCTCCTTCAATAACAGCAACGTATTGCCGAGCCTGAACCTTACTTACCGCATCCGCCGCGACCGGCAAATTCGCTTCAGCTACCACCACGCCGTAGCGCGGCCGTCTTACGCCACCTACCGACCGCAGGGAGAAGCCATCCCGCTCATCGCGCTCGACGAATTCTCACAAAGCAACCCCGGTATTCGGTCTACCACCAGCCGAAACATCGATCTCTCCTTCGAGCGGTACGGGCAGCGCGACGGGCTGTTCACGCTGGGCCTCTACGCTAAATTTTTGCAGGACCCGACGATTTTGGTACAGAAAAGCCTCGTGCGGGAAGAAGACTTTCGGCCGACGTTCATCAACAACCTCATCAATGTAGATAATGCCAACCTACTCGGTTTCGAGCTGGGCTTTTACCAGAGCCTGGCCTTCCTGAACGCCAATTTGCGCTTCATCAACATCAACGGAACGTACAACTACAACCTGTTTGACGTCGACAATCCACGCGGTAACGAAGACCTGCCACTGGCCCAGGCACCGCGGCAGAGCGCCAACCTCAGTTTCGTTTACAGTAACCCGAACACCCGCTTCAACTTCGTTGCGGCCGCCAACTTCCGCGACCGCGTCTTCGACCGCCTGCTGGACGACCGCCCGATCTACCGCAACCGCCTGCTGACGGTAGACCTCTCGGCAGACTACGAGGTCGTTAAAGACATCTCCGTTTACCTGCGCGTCAACAACCTGACGAACCACAATTTTGAAGAGTGGGTCGGTAAATCGGACGAGCCAGGGTCTTTGCTGCGTAGCGAAAGCCGGTATGGCGTTTGGGGGGTTGTTGGGGTCAGGTACCAGCCCCGGTAGTTGTTTGGAGGCCTTCGGCCCAGGGTATTGGTGCTATCCTGCTGTCGGGCACATCAGGTAAAAACGTAATGGCAAACGTGGCCCAGTACGGGCGACCGTAAAGG